>CAZYDC010000001.1:0-28098 GCA_964646065.1 uncultured Planctomycetaceae bacterium
GGCGGCCAGGTGGTCGGGATAGCCGCCGCCGTCCCAACGTTCGTGATGGTTTCGGACGGCGGGCAACTCCCGTTCGAGGAACCGCATCGAGTCCAGGATTCGCACCGCGATCAGCGGGTGCTCTTCCATCACGTGGCGTTCGGCGGACGTGAGCTTGCCGGGCTTGAGCAGGATGGAGTCCGGGATGCCGAGTTTGCCGATGTCGTGAACCATGGCCGCGACCCGCACGGTCTCGATTTCCAAATCCGACAGCCCCATGACCCTGGCGGTGGCGACGGCGTACCGCAGCACGTTGTCGGAGTGGCTCTTGGTGTAGGCGTCGCGGGCCTCCAGGGCCTCGACCAGCCCGCGCACGCTCTGGAGGAAGAACTCCCTGGACTTGGCCGACAAGACGGCCACCTGATCGTGCAGGGCCTGGAGTTGCGGGGTCTGGGCCTTCGATGGCCCCTGGATACCGCTGGCGGTGACGTTCTCCCACGTCTCGATGCGGTCTCGCCCGAGCTTCTTGGCCCGGTACAAGGCCATGTCGGCCCGTCGGACCAGTTCGTTGGACGTCATGTCGGGCGAGGGGATGAACTCGGCGACGCCGCAACTGAACGAGATCGGGAAGTCCTTGGCCGCGGTCACCGCTTTGACCTTGGTCCGCAGGCGTTCCATGGCACGGACGGCGCCGGCGCAGGTCATCTCGGGCAGCAGCAGGACAAACTCGTCGCCGCCGTACCGGACCAGGATGTCGGTGGCGCGTTTTTCGGTTTGGAGACAGTGGCTTACCTGGGCCAGCACGCGGTCGCCCACCTGGTGCCCCAGCGTGTCGTTGATCGACTTGAACCGGTCGATGTCCAGCATGGCCACGCAGTAGGTCCGGTGGTAGCGGATGGCGCGGGCAGACTCGGACTCCAGGGCGGTCTCCAGGACTTTCCGCGTGCCCGCACCGGTCAGGGTGTCGGTCAGGAGCAGCGACTTGGTGTCCTGCCAAAGGCGGGCGTGGCTGAGGTTATAGCTGAGCACTTCACGGGCCAGAGTCGCCTTGTAGTTCAGCACATCGGCGCCGAGGTCTTTGTGGGCAAAGTCGCACAGGCAGAGGTAATTGTTCGATCCGGCGCGTTTCTTGCCCTCGGAGAACATGGTTACGTTCAGGGGAATGAGGATCCTGGACTGCCCGGCCTTGCACCGCCGGCAGGCGGGGGGGGTCTTGGTCAGGGACGCCGATCCCAACCGGGCCGCTCGTCGAACATCCCGGCGGGTGTTGACCTCGGCCTCGGGGCACAGGCAGTGATGCCCCTTGATGAGGGTCGTCACGCCGGCCGCGGACTTTTCACGGTTCCGGGGATGGATATCGGCCCGCGCGTGGGATAAGGCCTCCGAGCCCGTTCCCTCACGACCTTGGATCGCGGTGGAGAAGAAGGCCAGCGCGCGGGAGGCGGAAAAGATTCGAGGCACCTCACGCAGGATCATGGCTACCACGTCGTCGAAGTCGAGGTTCCTCAGCGAGGTGGAGAGCATGGCGATCTGCTCGGCGGCCCTCTGTTTGGCCTGGCTGGTTTGCACTTGGTGAGCGATGACATCGCGGCTGGAAATCATGCCCACCGCCCGTCCGGCCGCGGTGACCGGCAGGTGTCGGATATGGTGGTGGTTCATCAACTCCTCCACCCGCTCCATGGGCGTCCCGACCCGGACGGATATAACATCCGAACTCATGGCCTGTTGCACCGTTGCCCGGGCTGGGTCCAGTCCCACAGCCAGCACGCGGCTGGCGATGTCGCGTTCGGTGAACACGCCGGCAAGGGCGCCCTTGTCGTCTGTGACCACCAGGCAGCCTATCTTGGCCGAGGCCAGCGTCTTAGCGGCCTCAACAATGGTGGTGTCGCTTCTAACCGTGATAATGCCCCGGCCAGCTTTGGACGCTTTCAATGGCTTGTTGCCGACATGCCCGCCGGGCTTTGGGTGTGGAGCGCCGTTGCTTGCGTCCAACCAGTCATTGGCAGGCAACTTGTCTTTAATCATGGGCATTTCCAGACTACGGTTCCTGAATGCAACGCTTCAATCTGACGGAACTATCGTCATAAAGGGCGACGGGCTTTAGCATTGTATTACGGGGCGTGTTGTCTGCGAGAGCGACAGGATGGCTATTGGAACTCCATGACCGCTTGGCCTTCAGTGGAAGTTCAAGGCAGAATCTTCGACTAGCCAAGCGCTAGCCTGTCGTCCCGAGCGTTATGCACCTCGGACGGACTACCGACGGCGTTGTGAAGAACGGAGAATGTCGTGAGCCGAATGGTGACGATGTTGGTGGGGGGGGATGATGTTCACGCACGTGAATTCGCGGACCTTTACGCAGGATCGAGACGAAGGCAAGCGATCGCGGGGCGATTTAGGCCTCGGCGCCGACAGGCCCAGGCCATTGGACAGACTGCTTACGGAACTCAATCTGACCGAGGACCAGCGGAAGCAGGTCGGGCAGATCGTAGATACACACCGTCAGGCCACGGAGAACCGGCGGAAAGAGAACCAGGCCACGCTCAGGGACCTCAACAAGCAACTGGATGACGCCACGGAATCCGGCGACAAGGACAAGATCAAGGCGGCCGGCCAAGCCGTCGAGAAGATCGATCCGTCGCGAAAGGCCGAGCAGGAAAACGTGATCAAGCAACTCAAGGACGTGCTCACGCCCGACCAGTCGGAGAAGGCCAAGAAGTTCATGGAAGAACGCGAGCGCCTTGGTGATCGGGGGCCGGGCGAAGCAGGATTGTGAAGATTGCCGGCGGTGGTCGTCGGCGAGAGGTCATATGGGAAATGTCGGGTCTTATGATTTGGGTGCGGCGAATTATTTGATATCGCAAGAGCGGACAGCGGACTTTGACAAGGAAGGCTATTGGGGATATTATGGATTGCCGCAATTTCCCGGCCTGGGTTGCGTTTGACGTTCAGAAGCAAGAGGAACTTGGGAGACTTCCGCCATGTTTATCGCACAAAGCAAACGTTGGTTGATCCATGCAGTATGCCTGGCGGGGATGCTGGCATCCGTCGGGCGCGTCTGCGCCGAGGAGGGCCCGGCATCGGCTGCTTCCGCAAGCACGCCGTCAACGGCGCCGGCCTCCGCCCCTGACGAGCGAGTCAAGCCGGGCGCAACGTTCTTCCTGGAATTTCCCAATTTGCCCAAGACCCGCCACGGCAAACTCACCACGATGCAGGTCTGCATTCCCAGGCAGTACGACCCGCGCAAGCTGTATCCACTTTATGCGTTCATGGGAGGGTCGGACGGCACATCCACCGTTGAGACCGACCTGGTGAACGACGACCGGTACGTCCGGATTGCGCTGCCGTTTCCCAAGGGCTCGAACAGTCCATATTGGGAAGGCATGATAGGCAAGTTCCCAATGGTCTGGCAATATCACAAGGCCATGTTGGACGAACTGTTCAAGGTGGTTCCGAACATCAGCCCGAGCCTGCGAATCATCGCCGGTTTCAGCAACGGCGGACACACCCTGGCCGGCTTGATGCAGTTGCCCAAGAGCGACTTCCTGGATTACTTCAACGTGTACATTCCCGTTGAAGGGGGCGGCATCGGCCCCTGGTGGTGGAGCGGCGCCAAGGGTTCCGGCTTGGACGTTCGTTTGAGAGGCCGCTACGCCTGCCTGCTCTGGGGCGAAAAGAGCATCGGCAAGGGCCAGGTCAAGCCGATGTCCGAGAAATTGGAAAGATTCGGCGTGAAGGTGACCACCTTCGCGATGGAAGACACGGGGCACGACTTCCCGGCGGCGTATCAGGACAAGGTTCGCGATTGGATCAAGGGGCAGGCTGTTCCGGGGATGATCGCCGAGGCGATGGCGGTGGTGGAAAAGGCCCAGGGCGGCCCGGCCGCCGGAAAGGCCTACGGCCTTGCCAAGAGCCTGGAGCTCGCCGCCCAAAACGACAAGGACGCCGAGCGGATCCGAAAGCAGTTGGCCCGTCTGGAGGAGATCGCCGACAAGCGGTACGCGGACCTCAAGGCAACGGTCAACGAAACTGGCGCGGTCTCAAAGACGCCCGCCAGCGTTCTGTCCAATCTGAAGTCGCTTATGAAGGAGTTCAACGGTTGCAAGGCATCGGACCAGTGCCGTGAGCTTTTGGGGCGGCTTGGCGGGCCTGAACTGGACAAGATCAAAGCCGGCTTGGCGAGAGAGATGACGGCCGATCAGCGTCTCGCGCTGGCGGCCAAACTCAGACAGTTTGCCAAGGACTGGGAAGGCACCGCGCCCGCGGACCAATGCAACCAGGTCCTTCAGGGTGTCTCGGAGCAGGCGTTTGAAGGCCTCAAGGCCGACATTCCGGACAGCGCCGACGAGGCCGCTCGCCAAAAAGCCGTGCCGGAACTAAGGAAGTTCCTGGGCTCCTGGGAAGGAACGTCCGGCGCGACCAAAGCCAAGGCGATCCTGGACTCCATTGCCGCCAAAGCGCTTGATAAGATTAAGTCCGCCTCCAGCGGCAAGCTCACCGCGCCGCAGCGCGATGCTCTGGCCGCAAAGATCATCAAGTTTCAGGCCGAGTGGAAGGACACCCAGGCCGCCGGCGACGCGCAGGCGCTGCTGGACGACTTTTCGCAGCAGGAGCTCGACGAGTTCAAGGGAACGTGGCCCGCTTCGCCGACCCAGGCCCAAAAACAGGCGATCGTCGCCCAGCTCAAGAAACTTCAGGCTAAGTGGCAAGGCAGCTCAGCGGCGGACCTGTGCGACGATGAGATCAGGAAATTGGGCAATCCCAGGTAAATGACTCGGCGGCGGGCCGACGCGCTCGCCCGGCAAGGTCCAGTTCAACTGACAAGGTGGATATCGCCGTGAAATCGGATATCCTTCAATCCCGTGAAAGGACCACCATGACAAATCAGCCGATGTCCCGTTCTCGGATCAAGCAGATCGTGGACCGATATCAGGACCTTCGGGCCAGTCGCCAGGGACGCGCGACGGAGTTCCTTCAGGGGCGGCGGTCGCACCTGATTTTTCAGACACCCGGCGGCGACGTCTGGGGCGACGCCCGCACGCCCGAGGACTCCTTCGAGCGGAATCTGCGGTACATCGCCGACTCGCTGGAGGTCCCCAGCGACCATCTGCCCGTGCTGGAGCCATGGTTCGGCACCGGGGTATACGCGAGCATCTTCGGCTGCCCGTACATGTGGCGGCAGGGCGCGGCGCCGGCGGTACATTATCGCTACCACGAGTTGGCCGAGGTCCGAGGTTTGGCCAGCCCGCGATGGCAGGACAGCGAAATCGCCCAACTGGTCCTGCGGACGATCGACTATTTCAAGTCGCGCACCGGCGACGCCCTGCCGATTGTCTGGACCGACACTCAATCGGCCCACGACACCGCCACGCTCGTGCTGGACGCCTCGGAGGTGTTCCTCAACTGCCTGATCGAGCCTGAGGCGACGATGGAGTTCCTGCGGACCGTCAACGACGTGATTATCGAGTTCAGCCGCGTGCAGGCGGAGCGGATCGGCCCGGCCCTTTTGTGCCCGGGGCACATCATGCTCTCGGCCGGCGGCTTTGGCGGCATGAGCATCTCCGACGACAACCTGGCTGTCGGCTCGCCGGACGTGAACGCGCGATTCAACCTGCCGATGGACGAGGATCTCGGCCGGGCGATGGGTGGCGTGGCGATCCACTCTTGCGGCAAGTGGGACCACACCATGCCGATGCTTCACAAGCTTGTGCCTTCGCTGACGGCCGTGGACCTGGCCCTGGATAAGACCTGGGACCCCAACCCCAATGTGCCGGAGCTCGTTCGCGATGCCTTGGCCGGTACGGGCATCCACGTCCACGCACGGGTGACAGGCCAGACCGAAGAGATGATTGAGATTGTCAAACGGGTCATGTGCCCCAACCTCAAGCTGGTTGTGCATCCGATGTTCATCGACCTGCCAACAGCCGAACGGAATTACGAAGCGTTGGAACGTCTGCTGGCATGAGCGTTCACTGCCAATGAGGCTAATGGCTGCGTTCGCCGCAGTTCTATCCCGATTGCCGCCTGTACGGATCTGCGCGGGATGCGGCCCGAAGAGCCCGTCCCTGCTACCGCGCCCAGCCACCACAGAGGATCCTAGCCCGCAAATTACCGGTTTTCGGGGGAAACACAATAGTTTGTCTCAAAAACCGTTAAGATTCCCCGGAAAACTGTGGATATTTTCCTTGATCGTCTCTCCGGGCAAGGGCAACATGACCGTTGGTTTCAGGTCGCGTAGCCTGATAAAGGGCCAGGTCGGGCAAGGACTCGTTCCATCCGGCCCCGCTAGGTGCGAACGTTTTTGGACCATTTTAGAAGGAGCGCAAGAATGGCAAAGGCACTGACGAAGTCGGAAATCGTTGCAAAATTGGCCGAGTGTGGCGAACTTCAGAAGAAACAGGTCGCGTGCGTGCTGGAAGGCCTTGGCTGCCTGATCAAGGCGGCCTTGGGCAAGAAAGGTCCGGGCTTGTTCGTGGTGCCCGGCCTGATGAAGATCACCGTCGTTCAGAAGCCGGCGGTTCCCGCCCACAAGGGAATCAACCCCTTCACGAAGGAACAGCAGATGTTCAAGGCGAAACCCGCCCGAAAAGTCGTCAAGGTCCGCCCGCTGAAGGCCCTCAAGGACATGGCGAAGTAACCTTCACCCCCGTTGACACCGCATAAGCGAAACCGCCCCGAAAAGGGCGGTTTCTTTATTGCACTTCTCATCCTGGCGTTCCGGTAGAGGCCCAAGGCCCGCCTCCAACGGGTTGTCAGCCGCCCAGAGGCTGCGGATGGAATTTCTCAAACAGGCTATGTCTCTATCAGGAGGACCTGTCCCCAGGTGATCGGCGGCAGTACGAAGGTCCAGCTCCGGCCGCTCTTCCTGACCGGCAGGGCCGGGCCGACCTCCGGCAGGGCGCATCGCACCGACGTGGGCCTGGGGCCGTTCCAGCGGATCGTCGTGTCCCATCGCGTCGGCGGCTGGGGCTGTTGCGCGGTGGGTTCGTAGGGCGGCGCAAACTGCTGCACATGCACGACCGTCGTGTTTCTGCCCTTGCGGAACATGCCTGTCAACAGTGGCGTCCCGCCGACGGTCTCCACGATCGGGCGGGGAAGGTCCGTCATCAATGACGCCACGGCCTGCACCGCCAAGGGCGATTGTGTGTAACGGTACAGCGTGCCCATGTCCACGGCCAACTGAATCACCTGGCCTTTGCCGACCGTGGTTCGGCGGATGACGGGATTGTCCTTGCCCCAGCCCAGGCGGATTGTGCGGCCGACCAGTGTCTGGGCCGCCAGCGGCTTGGCCAGCAGGCGGGCCTTCGTGTCATCGTCAGACAGTTCAAAGACGAACTCCCTGCGATGCTCCAACTCGTCCCAAGTTGGGAACGACTGGCCGAAGGGCAGCATCGCGCGGTCGCCGACGCTCTGGGCGTGCTTCTGGCCCCAGCGGTCGCATAAGCCGAACCAGGGCCCGGCAATGACGGTCCCTCCGGCCCGGGCATACCGCAGGATCTGCTCGTATTGCGCGATTTCCAGGGCTACGGGCAGCGGCAGCAGCAGCAGGGGATAGTCTTTCAGCCCGGTCGCCGTCAGGTCTTCGTCGAAGATCACGTCGCAGGGCCGCCCATTGAAAGCCAGCGCGTGATGCCATCCGACGACGCTGTTCCAGTAGTAATCCTTCCACTGCTGGCTTTGGGTGAAGGCGGGGTTACGGCCGAAAACGAAGGTTTCTGTCTGTTGCGAGATGTGCAGGGCCAAGTAGGGCACGGCCGGCAGGTTGAGGTAGTCCTTACGCGCATGGAGTTCGTCGGCCAGACGCTGTATGGTGGGCATATGCACGTCAATCCCGCCGCCGCCGAAGCTGGCATGCCCGCCTGCCGTGGCGCAGGCCAGGCCGAAATCTAGAATCTTCCGTGGATTGTGGTGCGGTCCGCGCGGGCCGTCCTGTTTGCCCATATTCATGGTCATCCATGCCTCGGTGGTCGCCCGCCCGCAGGCACGCATCATCCGCGTGTGCAGGTCGCCCTTGAGCGGCTCGTCGTCCACCTCGATGCCGCTGACGAAGTTCCGCCCGAACCGCGCCAGCGGGATCGCGGAGTTCCAACCGATGTTCTCGCGATGGTAGTGGTTGAAGACAATGGTTGCCTGGGGCACCTTGGCGTGGACAGCGTCGACCAGTCGCTGCCAGTATTGGCTGAACGAATCGTACCGCCACTGCACGAAACGGCGCATCTCTGGCAGTGACCAGTCGTACCGGGCAGGCAATTCCATGCCGATGGCTTGGCGGAAAGCCGCCGCGCAGCCAGGGCACGTGCATGAGACCGGCTGGGGCGATTGCCAGATAGGCGTAAACGCCGAACCGTCGAACCAGATCCCATCGAGGTCGAAACGCTCCAACACCTCGATGCTGAAGTCGATCAGGGCCTGGCCGTAGCCGCTGTTGATGCAGCAACCGATGTCGCATGAGGTGGTCTGGCCGGCTTGGGGTGGCACCAGGTACTGCTGTCGCCACCCCGGTCGGGCCAGCCAGGCGGACCGCGATAGTGCCATCGGATACCAGGTCATGGCGCTGATTTTGTGGCGATGCAGCAGGCTTACCCAGTCGCGGAGCTGACGCTCGTAGTCGTCGCTGGCGACTTTGTCGGTGGGCATACAGGCCGATGGAAAATACGGCGAGCCGTTGCCGTCCACCATGCCGATCCACCGGGCATCCACGCCGCTGTTGGCGCAGGCGAGTTCATAGACTTCTTTGACCGCGCCGCCGCAGCGGCCATCGGGCGCGGGGCGGTTCTCGTGGCGGACCACCGTCTGCGTGTAGTCGCGCCAGCGGGCGTCGCGGTCGGTCCGCAGAATGTCCAGGATGCCTCGCCGCACGTGTTCGACGTTGACGATGAGCTTCCAGCCCTTGACTCCGCTGATGACTCGTATGGCCAGCGTGTGCTGCCCGGGTGTCAGGCCCAGCGTTACGGGAAAGCGGATCTCGCCGACCGTGCCGGAGTTGCCCCCGCGAGTGTCGAATACTTCCCGTCCGTCCAGCCACCACGCGGCGTACCAGTCGGCGTCGTAGGTGAGATTGACCGTGCAGGCCTCTGGGATCTCCAGTTGCATCAGGGCGTACGCCTGAGGAGAGCCATTGGGATGGCCCAGGTGCTCGTGGAAGTCCACCACGGGGCCCTCAATCTGCACCGGCTTAACCGTCAGCGGCTTGCTGTCCAGACTGAAAGCATGCGGGATTGTCCTGGTGCCGTCCAAATCGACGGGGAACCAGAGATCGTTACCGCTTGGAGCGAAGAAAGGTCCAACCAGTGTCCAACGGGAGAACTGCTGGCGGATGTTTTGGGACAATGCGTCACGGGCCATCGGTGATCCTTTCAGCGAGAACGGCCAAGCCAACGTTTTTTCCGTTTCCTGGTGGCGACCAGCCGTTCGCATGGTTTCCATAACTTTACACTGCTTTGGCGTAGCCACAAGCAGATTACCCCTATGGTCCTGAGGGGTTCATCTTCTATTAGCGGGTCACTGCGGGTCACTGTCTTGGCGGGCAGGCCCGAACATGGTTAAGATACCCGCCTGCGGATGCTGAGCCGGTAGAGAAACATCCGATCCGGTGATGAAAATGGCGTGGGTTGAGGGCGTCTGCAGAAACCGCCTTGCGGCGGCACTACGAACAAGGAGAACGAATGCTGGCGAGACTAGGTCGATTGGCGGTCCCGGCGACGGGAATGGCGTTTCACTACTACCACAAGCAGGCGCGATCCTCGCAGCGGGATCAACTCCGCCAGATCAAGGACCTGGGGTTTGACGTCATTCAGACGGAGGAATCCCCGGTCGCGCCCGGCAGTCCGTCCGGGCCGCTGGACCCGGTGATCGCCTGGAACCACATCGAGATCGGCAAGGACAAGTACGATTGGGGCTTCCTGGACCGCCTCGTGGAGGACTGCGAAGCGGTCGGCCTGAAGCTTTTCCACGACATCGAACTGGTGCATCACCTGCCGACCTGGGTGGCCCGGAAGTATCCGGGCACCGAGTGGGTTTACCCTACAGGCGAGACACTGGGATTTTACCACCGCCGGTTCTGCTATGCGGATTACCACATGCGATGCTTCAGCATGGCCCATCCTGCCTGCCGAGCGGCGGCCGCTGACTTCATGCACAAGGTGGCCCATCGATACGCCGCATCTCCGGCGGTGGTGGGCTACATTCTTTTCGAGGAGATCGGCCTGAACTATCCGCACGACCTGACCTGGTACGGTCAGGATGTGGGTCCGGCCACGGTGGCGGGTTTCCGCGAATATCTCGAGAAGGAATATGGCACGCTGGCGAATCTCAATCGGCGGTACGAGAGGAAGTACCGCGATTTCAAGGCGGCGGCTTCGGATCGCACGATTTTCGACGCGCACCCCAGGCCGCATCGCGGGTGGATGGACTGGTGCTACTATCGCGCCCAGTACGTGTCCAGGTTCTTCCGCGACGCCCGCGACGCGGTCAAGCAGGCCGACCCCCAGGCCGTCATGGTCGCCTCGGGGGCCGACGCCTACGAAAGCTACTGGATCGTCCAGGGCTTCCGCGACGAGTCCGCGCCGTTCTTCGACATCATGCCGCACAAACTCGGCCCGGAGGCGGGGAGGCAGGACGTCGTCCGAAACTATTTCTCCAACAACACCCGGTCGGCCGTCGGCCTGAGCAACCTCAACGGCGGAACGCTCAACGACCAAATGCCCGCGCACGACATCGCCCGCAAGATGTTCGCCGCCCTGGGCATGGCCTGCCGGTGGACATCGCTGTACGCGTGGCATTGGTACTCGCACGACGACCCAAAAACCGGAAAGCGAATCCTGCATGAAAACCTGCGGGGGCTGCTGCCCTATGTGCGATGGATCGCGCCGCGGCGCGAACTGTTCGGCAATCTCCGCCCAGCGGACGCCCAGGTCGCCGTCCTCAAGCCCGAACGGTCCGACGCCGTTAATTTCTGGCAGTACATGGCTCACGACCCGCGGATTCTTCGCAAAAGCCATTCCTGGCCCAGCCTTTTCACGCAGGCGGGCTGCCGCATCAAGTCGTTTCTGACCGATGCGAACATCCCCATCAACGTCTTTGCCGAGGAACGCCTCGCCGAGGAACTCGCATCGGGGCAGTATCGCATGTTGCTCCTGATCGACTCCCATCTGACGGCCAACACCGCGCAGGCCATTCGCGACTGGGTAGACAAAGGCGGAAAACTCCTGCTGACGCCGGGCGCCGGAAGGTACGACGAGGCCGGGAATCCCAGGGGATACTTCGACGATCTGATTCGCCATTGCAATTATCTGTCGCTTTTGCATCGGGATTTTGGCGGCTGGAAAGAAGACGGCCGGTTCCCTATGGATGCCGAGGTCGTGATGCTGGAGGCGCCGTCGTCCCTTCAGTTGCCGCCGTTGATGAAATGGGCGGGTATCCAACAGGCATTGGAATTCGAGGGCGACTTGCGGCCCGAAGACCCGGATTTCGAGGTCGGCACCAATGACTTCCATCCCGGCGCCGGCCTTTGGCAGGGGCGGATCAGCGTCTACCCGCTGACGAATCCCGACGGGCAAACCGTCTACATTCTGGTCCAAAAGGGAACGGACGTCCAGCCGCTTAAGGAGGTTCCGGTGGTCTGGTCCGGCGGGCCGGTGCGTGTGCTGCGGCCGCCATCGCCCCGATCCGTTCGGGTCCTGCCGGCCAAGGGCAAGCTGGTGTTGCCGGCCTGGCGAGATGTCCTTATCATGGTCCCGGAATAGCGAGCCGCGACCGGTAGGAAGCGGAAAGGAACAGGGTGCCACGTCCAGGTCTGCGCGAACATCCGCAATCCGCGCCTGATACACCGGGCCATGGCGTTTCAGCAGGACAACATGAACCGCACGCTCGACTCGTACCAGGATCTCGATGTGCTGAGCATCAACACCGCACCCGAGGATCACTTCCTTATGGGCGGAGCCCGGCCTTACAGCAGGTCGATGATCCACTTGAGGGTCCAGAAATACTCCCGCAACCTGCGTTGCACCCCGGGGAGTCCTCTGTATCGCTGCTTTGAGTCCCTCCCGTGTAATCTCGATCGAGTTGTGTTTGTCGTCCTCGATTCGAGCCCAGACCTTGTCGGCCGCCGCACGTCCTGTCCCCGACATGACGACTGCCGATTATGCGATAAACCCGTTCGATTGGCCATATCGCGATCTTTCTTGAACTATGGCTTCCCTTGTCTGCGGGATGGTGTTTCTGGGTTGCCCGGTCCAGCAGGCCAATCCGACATCGCTGCCGGCGGGGGACATCGAAGTGTACTTCTCCCCAAGGGCGGCCGCACGGACGCCGTTGTGAGGGCGCTGGCGGACGCCAAACAAACCGTTTACGTCCAGGCCTATTCCTTCGCATCGGCCCCAATGGCCAAGGCCCTCGTTGTGCGGTCCGTTCGCAGCAGCGGGGAGATCAAGTGGCAAGGACAACGGATGTATCTGGGGGAAGTGTTGGCCGACGAGAACGTCGGACTGGAGCCGATCATGGAGGGTGGCTGGTGTACTTTTGCAAGATGCCGCTTGGGGTGCTGGACGATCGGCGGGGAAAGGTGTGGACGTTGGAGGCGGCGATACGGAAGGGCTGGTTATCGGCGGACGCTCTGCCCGCCTCCTTCCGCCGCGCTCCATGGACCGGGCAGAGCGTGGATGTGTAAACAAGGTTCCCGGTTGCACAAGATGCTCTAACTCAAATCCTCCAGTGCCATCCTTTGCGGAATCGCTGAGGACATGGGCGAAACATGTAATATCACGCCCAAGTCCGGTAGAATCGTGCACAACGTCGACGGTGGTCGGCAACGAGAGTTTATATGGGAAATGTCAGTTCGGAGTTCCGGCCATCGGAGACCCAGAAGATGAAACGACAAACGAACAACTACGTGCGGGGAATCGCGGGAATACTTCTGGCGTTGGCTACGATTGGAGGATGCGCCCCGGAACCGAAGTGCTTTGAAGTGGACGACGTTTTTCTGGCGCACGCGCCGACATTTGAACCGGGCCGGTTCGGTCAGGCGGTGCGCGATCCGCTGGCGGGACACGGCGGCCTGTTCTTGTGGTATCCCAGCGTCCTGCCGGAAGAAGGAACTTTTTCCGGGTGGGTCAAACCGGAGGCCGGGCTGGGATGGGGGCCGCTGTTTCCGCATATTCAGACGGACACGGCGCTGGGCGGGAAACCGGATTACGGGTTGGAGGTCAATCCCGACTGGCTGGGGCTGGCGATTCAGGGCCAGCGGCCGGACAAGCTCACGACGGACGCCCAAGAGCGATTCGGAGTCGGCCGGCATTTGAAGATTCGCCAGTGGAACCACATCGCGGCAACCTTCGGGCCACAGGAGACGAAGGTGTACGTCAACGGGGAACTGGCCGCGACAGGTCCGGGTATTGCGCTGCGGGGCAACCCGGGGCGCGACTACCTGAGCCTGGTGACGGACCTCATGCAGATCCATGCCCCGGGGCTCCTGGACGAATTCATCCTGTTCAACCGGGTGCTGCCGGCCCAAGAGGTTCAGGCACTGTACAGGCGAACCGAGCCCTACCCGGAAGGACAGGACACGGTGGCCATCTGGCGGTTCGACGGCGACACACGAATGCGATTGCCCAAACAGGCAAGGGCAACCGGCGGCTCGCTGTTCTACCGCACTGGCAGTGCGTACAGCCTCTTCCGCGACGAGCGGGGGGTGGCGATCAAGATGAATGTCATCAACTGGAACGCCCAGCCGGTGGAATGGACGGTGAGGCTCAAGGTGGACGACATGCACCGCAACCGGGTGTATGACAAGACCCTCCCGGTCAGTCTTGCCGCCCGCAGCCAGAAGCAGTGGTCGCAGAAGTTCGAGGGATTGGCCAACGGCATGTTCTATGGCACGTTCGAGCTGGCGGCCAAAGACGGAACGGTGCTGGACCGGCGGGGCTCGATCTTCGGCAAGACGCTGGCGCCGGACCGGATGAAGATTACCCAGGACGCGCGGTTCCAGGTCGGGGCCGAGGCCGCCACGTACTGCAACTGGCCGGACAACGGCATGACGTTCACGCTGATGCGCCAGTCCAACTGGGCCGACGTCGAACCGGAACAAGGAAAATGGTCTTGGGCCATCCTGGACGCCTTTGTGAAACAAGCGAGGGCGGAAAACATTCACTTTGTCTTCGGATCGGCGAGCTGTCCGCTCTGGGCGGTGAAGGAAGGCGCCACATGGGCATCGGGTAATTGGGAGATGGTCCCCCAAAACCCCCAGGGCTTTTCGACCTACGTGGAGGCGCTGGCCCGTCGTTACAAGGGGCAGGTCGAAACCTTCGAGGTGTGCAACGAGCCGGGCTACCTGACGCCGACGGAATACGCCGACTTTGTCGCTCGGGCCAAGCGGGCGATACAAACGGCGGGCGCGGACATCAAGGTGATCGCCGGTTTCCATTCCAGTCAGCAATGGCTGGACCAGATGGTCGTAAAGACCAAAGGCTCGATGGATATCCTCAGCACGCACCCCTACTGCTGCCTGACCCTGGAAAATGAAAAGGACGTCTATCCCACCTACCTGAAAATGCTGCCACACGTGCGATCTCTGGGCATGACCGGCCCGTGGTGGGCCACCGAGGTAGGCAACTGGGGCGGCCACTTGCGGGCCGACGGCTATCCGATGACGCGGGAGGACGAACGGCGGTTCCGCGGCGAAACGCCGGCGCGGCGAGAACAGTCGCTGGAGTATTTCAATTCGCAGGAAGACCTGGCCAACATGGCCGTCCGGTCCATGCTGGTGAGTTTTGCCTCCGGAGTGGAACGGTACAGTTGGCATTACTACAGGGCGTTGAGTTCGTGCGACTGCATCGCCGACTACCACCTGCTGGCGTTCGGGAACGTCGTTGGGCTGCTGACCGGAGGCGAGTTCGTCCGGCAACTGGACCTGGGCGGCGACGACCTGTGGGCCTTCCAATTCCGCAACAAGGGCCGGACGATCATCGCGTATTGGCAGGCGGCCAAGGCCCCCGCGCCCCGCAAGGCGCACTTCAAGGTGAACACGGCGACGTATGCCCTGACCGACATCTACGGCAACAGCAAGGAATACAAGAGTCAGGAGGGTCTGGCCGAGGTGGAAGTGACCTCGGTGCCGCAATTCCTGCGGACATCGGACACAGACATAACGGTGATCGAACCGGTGCTGGCGCTGCGCGGCGACGCGGTGATTATGCCCGGACAGGAGAGCAAAATTACGGCGACCATCCGCGATCCGCTGTCCAAAACGATAACGGGCAAGCTGACGTTGCATGCTCCGGCCGGTGTCACGCTGGCGCCCGCGGATTTCACGTTCGAGGCCGGGCCCGGCGAGGAAAGGAGCCTTCAGAGCACTCTGCTCGTTCCGCCAGGCCTGGGACTGATGGACAGGCAGATCCGTGCGGAAATCCAGACGGACCGCCTCGGTTCGCTGGAGCGGACGCTTGCGATGAACGTGCGGCAGTCCACCACGTGCGCGAAGCTGAACAAGGAAATCCGGATCGACGGAGACCTGGGCAAATGGGCGGATGTCCCGGCGATCCATCTGGACCGCAAGAGCCAGGTGATCGCCGGATCGGTGCGCCCCGAAGGAGACCCCAACCCGACGATGCTCTATGAGTGGGACGGGCCCCAAGACCTCAGCGGGATAGTCAGGACGGCATGGGATCCAACGAATCTGTACATGAGCGTCAAGGTGCGAAAAAAAGGCCGGATTCTGAACACGCCGCGCCAGCAACGGAGCACGGCGCTGTACGAGGGCGACTGCGTCGAGCTGTTCCTGGATTTTGAGCCCAGGGAAGGCAAAGGTTATGGGCCCAATACATGGCAAATCTTCCTTGTACCGCCGACCGAGGATCACCCGACGGCCACTTGCAACGTGTTCCAGCCGGCGGCGAGGCAACTGGCGGGCATCGAGCTCGTGGGCAAGGTCGTGGAAGGCGGGTATGTGATCGAGGCGAAAATTCCGTGGTCGAACTTCGCGCCCTTTGCGCATGAGGCGGGTAAGGTTATCGGGTTCGACGTGGCCATTGACGACCAGGATAGCCCGGTCGAACAGGTTTACTCCGACGGCAAGGGGTTCCGCAAATGCCAGATCGGCTGGGGAGAAAACAAGAATTTCTCTGGAGACCGGAGCCAGTTCGGCCGGATGGTTCTTGGAAAGTAACTGGACGGGCATAACGTATGAAGGAGCCTCGCCGGCCCTTACCGTATGTGAATACCACCCCCGGCAAGTTCTCCGCCAACGACGACAAGGGCAGGTATCCTGAACACGTGAGATATGAATACCACGTTTGGGTCTATGAGACTGTTGGCCATCACCGTTGCAGGGCTGGCCGTGTGGGTTGGAATAGCGGTAGCCACGCGTCAAGGTGAGGCAGGTTGGCTGCCAACAAGGCAATGGACGAAACACATAATGTCCCGGGCTCGCCAGCTATCTAAGTTCCCGTAGGGCTTCGGCAAGCTCCATCAGGTCCAGAGGCTTGCCCACCCGCTTCGAGGCCGCAGATATTCCCCACCATCCTGCCGCAGGCAAGGGTGTTAATCGGGATTTTCCGAATGGCGTCTCGCGGACGGCCATCGCCATCGGTCTCCATCATTTTACTTTGAATTTGCCACGTCCATGCTTTCCGGCGCTTCGTCGGAAGCATCTCCGTAAACATGTCACGGCTGTGCGGGTTTGCCGGTGGCGGCTGGGGCGGTGTAGGGCTTGCCCTGGTCGTCCACGGGGGTGGCCTGCGTGTTGTCGATGTTGTAGTTGTTGCGGCAGATCACCGACGACTGGACCTGCTGGGTCGAGCCGACCACAATGCCGCGATGATTGCCGCTGTCGAACACCACGTTGTCGATGATCTGCGAGCCCTCCTCGCCGCAAAGGCGAATGCCCGTGCTGGGGATGCGATTCTTTCCGTCGCTGCTGTAGGGCCGCACGACGTTGCCCGAGATCACGAAGTTCTTGAGCGAATGCACTTCTTTGGCGTTGCCGCCCGAAAAGAGGTTGATGCCCTCCGGCGTGGGCGTCGTGCAACCGTACTGCACGCCGTAGGAGAACCCGCCGGTGGCCGTGTCGGCCACGTCGCTCTTGCCGTCTTTGAGGGTCGAGTACGTGAAGGTCGTGCGGCTGGGCGTGGAGGTGACGTACACAACCTGGTCGTTCTTAATCGACCCGCCCGTGATCTTCATGCTGCGGAAGCCGATCTGCTTGCCGGGGGTCAGGCTGTACGGGATGTCGGTCGTGACCACGCCTTTCTCGATCTTGACCACGTCGTACCCGTCGTGGAGCTGGATGATGTTCCCGCGGATCTGGAAGTTGGACAGGTCCCAGGTGTCGGCCGCCAGGAAGATCGCCTGGTTCACGTCGCAGAAGATATTGTTCTGGTAGATGTGGTCGCGCAGCGGCCAGGTGTCCGTGTATATGGCGCAGCCCATGAAGTGCTCGAAGTAGTTATCCTCGACGAGGCAACCCTGGCAGCCGGACATGGTGATGCCGTGGCAGCCGAAGTGGTGGCCGAGAAAGTGGTTTCTTCGCATCACGGCCCCGCGCGACCAATGGGGCACGTTGATGTCGCTCTTGCCGGGCCCGCCGGAGATGGTGGCGACCGAGCAGCCGGTCGGCTGGAGCAGCGATTGACCGGTGAAGACGCAATCCTCGATGATCAGGTTGGTGGCGTCGGTCTCCATGCTGCCGAAGAGAGCGACGGCGAAGTTCTCGCCGGTCTCGTCGTCGTAGGTGCTGCCGTAGTTGGACACCATGCACCGCCTCACGGCGCAGTTGCTGCCCATCAAATGGATGGCGGCCGCGTTGGACTTGATGACGCCGTTCACCTTACGCTGGTTCTGGTACCCGCAGTCGATGGAGAGGTCGTCGATCTCGATGCCGCCGTCATTGCCCTCGAAGACGGTCGCGTGGGACTGGCCGGAGTTGTCCTGGATGATCTTCGTGACCTCCATGCCGGCTCCGTGGATCTTGGTGTTGGCCTTGACGGTGAAGACGGCCGTTCCGCGCGTGTGGAACGTGCCGGGGCCGAGGTGGACGGCGCCCGCGGGCTTGATCGCCGCAAAGGCCGCGTCGAACTTGGCGGCCGTCGAAACGTCCAACGGGTCCGTCGCCGTGCCCTTGCCCGCCTGCCCATCTGTGCGAAAGGCCAGGTACACCTCCGACGGGACCATGGATATGGAGGTGGACGCCGTGACGTTTGGGTGGCCGGGGCTGGGCGTCAAAGACACATCACCCTTTCTTTGGTCCGGCCGCCCCCGGCTGACTTCCGCCCCAACATTGGTGCATCCTGTGGAGGTGAATAATCCGACGGCCGTCAACATCAATGCAAAGTATTTCATTGGATCGCCTTTATCCGGGACTTTCCCGGATGACCTCTCGCTGACGACCACCGCCAGCAGTCTGTGTGATCTTACTTAGTTTTGGCGTTTCGACAAGACAATCCCAGGCCGGCGGCAATGCCACATAGTGCCAACAGCAACAGCATCGAACCGATCGGTCGTCTCATATACTGCTCTCCGGCTCGGTGGGGCCTTGGGCGCGCCGCGTACTACCGGTAGGCCACCTCTATCTGGACCGTTCCCGTGACGTGGGACAGGCGGATCCATCCCTTGTCGGCGTCCCCATGTGAAAAATCCTTCCACGCCTTGCCGTTGACCGTGACGCTCTTGATCGGGAGGGCCTTGGGATGGCGAAGCCGAAGTAGCACGGCCTGGGGCGGCCCGCGCGTGGGCATTGTGATGGTTGCGACAATCCTGCCGGCGTCCACGTTGGAAACGATCTCGTACGCGACGTCGCCGAAATGCGTCGGGGCATGCTGGACGGAAATCTTCTTGCCCTGCTCCAACCACGCGCGGGGTGTGGCTCTGGCCAACCACAGGTTCGGGCCCTCTTCCATGACCAGCATCATGCGGAAGCGTTCGAGGAAAGCGGACTCCTCGAAGCTCTTGTCCGGCGGTCCGCCGGTTGTGTGCTCGCGGAAGGTGTACTCGCCCGGCTGGATGTCCACGGCGTACTGGTTGAGCATCGAGCGAATGAAGTTCGGAATGTCATCGGCGCCCAGGTGGATGTTGGCGTGGCGCTCCAGGCCGCACTGGTACTGCCAACTGGCCTGGTCGAACCAGTCCTTTTGCGGGTCGAAACGGCCGCCGGACCGTTCGTGGATCTTGCTGTTCTCCAGCAGCAACCGGTCTTCCAACACGTCCAGGTGCCCCTGCACGCGCGGGTCCTGAGGCGAGAGCAGACCGCTGGGGCTGACCAGCGGATCCGCCGACTGCACCGTGTCCCAGTAGATCGCGCCGACGTGCCCCTGGCAGCGTTGCCAGCCCCATGCGCCCGAGGCGAACCCGCGCACGTACGGGGCGAACGGGATGAATGAATGGTACGTGCCGTCGCGAACCGGCACCACAGGGGTCAGGGCGATGGACTGGTCGATGGCCGCCAGGAGGTCCTTGCGGTAGGCCTCCGCCTCTGCCGACATCTTGGCGCCTTCCTTCGGGTCGATCATCGCCAGCATTTCGGCCATGTGGTGAACTGCCAGCCAGTAATAGGCCTCGGTTTCATAGAATTGCATGTGCATGCACATGCTGTCGGGGGTGACGACCTGTGCCGGTTGTAGCCCTTTGCACCAGAGGCGCTGCCCGCCGGGAAGTGTGCTCGCCAGCAGTTGCCGCTGACGCAGAATCCATTGTGCGTTGGCCTTCATGCGCGGAACGTTGGCCTTGAGCCATTCCATGTCGCCGGTCAGACGGAAATGTTCCCAAAGGGCGAACATGATGGCGCCCGGGCCCATGCAATGGATGCCGTCCATGTTCTCGCCGATTCCTGGCGGGCCCTCGGCGTGGGTGAGGCAGCCGTAGCCGTCCGAGAAATTGCCCAGGGGCCGGTCGGGCCTGGCCGCACCGTTGTGTCCGCCCTGTCCGGGCACGATCTTGTGTTCCATCGGCAACCGCATCCACTGATCCAAGCCTTCCGCGGCCTCCTTGTGCATTCCCTGAAGGTCCAGCGCGTGGAGAATCTGGTAAGTCTCCGACGCGAGGACGCCGAAGGGGTAATCGTTGAAAAAACACTTCCCGTTTGCGTCCTTGGGGGTTCTCCGCAGGATGTGCCATGCGCCGAGATTCCACTGCGCCGTCAATTGCTCGCAGGGCACTTCCACCCGCATGGCCGGCTCAAACGGGGGGGTGGGGAAGGGCGGCAACGACTCGCCCGGGCGCATCGCCGCGACCGCCTGGGCCCAGGTTTGCTCGGAATGTTGGCGAACGCGCTGGCGGACGGTCGAGAGATTCCTGGCGGCCAGTTCACTGACGAACTCCTTCGCTGTTCGCGCGGTCGATTCCATACGGAAGGGCGGCTCCGATACTGCCGGACGGAGCGTGGGTTGCGGCGTGTCGAGGGAATAGAAACGCCACACGTCCGCATTGCCCAGAGAGTCCGCGTGCGGATTACCCGCGTGGATGTTGTCGATCACGTCCTTGGCCAGACTCCAAACGCGGCCCTGGCCGCCGGCCTGGGCGATCGTCAGTTCAATGACGGTCGTATCGCAGCTATGATTGCCATCCTTGGGGCCAACAACCAGCGACACCATATCGCCGGATTCCACGGTTACGTCGGCCAATTGTTTCGCGTTGGCCTGGTCTGGGATCGGCTCCGCCCCGCCTGCGCCGATGGCCCCATGGGCGAGGGCCTGCCGGCCCGACTTGTTCTCCCGCACGATGGACCATTCGATGCCGTTTCCTCCCTTCGAATCGCCCATCGCCACGCTGCCCTTGATGCTGACTTCTCCACGAATAGGGCTCCGCCAGCCGACGGCCACGACGTGGTCGGGGCCCGGGTGCATGGCCACGGCACGAGCGGGGATGGTCAGGCTGCCGGCCGCACCAGGTTTATCGGTGGGGTTCACGCCAAACCATGGGATGACGTTGTCGGCCCATCCTCGAATCAGGGGGACACCGGGAATCGCGTCCATTTTCTGTGCCAACATCCGAGTCGTCAGATTTGGAACAGCCGGCGCCGCCTCCGGAACTGGAACGGCCTGGTGGTTCGCGGTGTCGCGGACAAAGAAACCATATTCCGGGGCCAGGATCGGCCCCTGTTCCAGATCGGACACGTTGAAGGAGAAACTTCCGGACCGGGTCCAAACGGTGAGGATCGTTCGCGCCACGTCCTGGGCCTGGGCGTGATACGGCCACACTCGCGGCCAGTGCGGACTGCCGATGTAAAGGACACTCAATCGCACGCCGCGGCGCCCGTCGCCTTTGGAGGCGGATTGCCACGCCCCCGGGCCGGTCATGGTCGTGGCGCGGGCGTCGGCCAGCGGCTGCACGTCGGCGAGCACCCCGTTATAGGCCTCGACGCGCCCGTCATAGTTCAACTTGTCCCGTCCGTCCTGGAAACCCCACTCGATCTCCAGGTTCATCTTCTTCCAGGTATCGGGCACGATCGCACGAATGGCGGGGATGTCAAAAGCCGACGCGACTTTCTCGTCGCGCATGGCCGCCACCAAGGCCCAGGTGCCGACGGGAATTTTGTAGACGTATGTAGGACCGTCGGCAGACACCTCTGGCTTGCCCGCTTCCTTGACGGTTCGAGGGTTCCACCAGGTGTGCGCCTGGTCATCCGTCGCGTCGAAGAAACTGAGCACCACCTCGTCGGGCGATGGGCGGCGCTTGGCGTTGGCCGGCCAAGATAGTTCGACCCGCTGCACCGGCCGCACTTCTTCCCACATCAGTCCGCGCAGCACCTTCTTGATCGCCGGCGCGTCGGCATCTACCGGCTTGTCGTACGGAAGGTGCGCGTACTGCATGAGCATGACCCAGCTCTCCGGAGGATTTTCATCCGCCTTGCGGTCGGCTCGGTATTGATACGCGTATGGCGCCATGTCGGCCGCCTGGCCCGCCCAGGAGGAGAATTCCGCCGTGGTTCGGATCGGTGGCGAGTCGGCTGGAAGTCCGCTGGTCGGCTGGGCAGTGCAGCCGCTCATGACAAGAACGATGGAGAACGCCAGTAAGGCCAGGCTTATTGAGGCTAACATGGGGCACCTCGGTGAAGTTGACGGTATCCTATCGTCGCGGACAGCCATAGTCTATCCAGTGATCGCCACCGAAGTGGGGGTATCCCTGACGCCAGGCCACCGGCCGCGAATAGCCCCAACTTTATTCGAGCCCTTTTCTTGTTATAATCATGTACACAAGATAGTTGTTGGCCAGCCATTCGGCAATCATGCGGTCGTACTCGACGTAGCTGGCCTTGCTCTTGCAAGGAGCGAAGTAGATCATGCGGCCTCCAAGAACGACAACTGCCTGGCCGGAGGCCCTGTGGCGGCAGTACGACGGAGTTTTTTTGAAGTGGGTGTTGGCTATCAGCGTGCTCCTTTCCAAACGGTTTTTGTATGTACAAAACCCGTGAGGATTCCTGAGCCGCAGTGACCAACGCGGTCAGGTACGCTAATTCCAACGTTCGGCCTATTTTACATCCACTGAGCCGTAGTAGACTTGAACTATTGACCTCCTGCGTGTCGAAAAAGGGCCATTGATTTCCGCATTCCGTGTTAATCGCTAGAGATGTGAAGCAAAGCTCTTGTTTTGCAGTGGCAAATGAATATTGCGAATGGTTCGGGGCGGTTCGACACGGTTCGTATAAAAGAGCGGTTTCCAACAATGGTTCCTACAATCGAAGCCACAGACATTTTATGAGATTGTTTTCAGGTTCCGAGTGTCAGGGTTTGACGGCGTGGACACGGTTGGCCAGTGATACTCAGAGTTCCACGTGAGCGCCGCTGGAAGGCTGGTTCCCATCGCTCTGCACTCAAGCGGTCCACCGTCTGGATGCCGTGATGACCATCGCATCTCGGGCAGTTCTATTGGAGCCACGCCTTGATTCCTGCATTACGGATGCTCGCTGTCCTTCCACCGGCCCTTGCCGTCAAGATACTCCTCTTGCATGGCCTTGAGTTCGGCCGGCGAGAGGGTCGGTCGACCACAGGTTACCAGCGGGGTGATGTGATTGCGATACCAGAACCGCTCCGGGGGCTCAACGTCCTTGGGCACTTTGCCGTTGGTCCGAAAGAGCCGCGAGACCATCTGCGAGCCCGGCGTCAGCCAGCGGTAGGTATCCCAGTTTCGCACGCCGGACCAGAAGTTGTAGCTGGCGGTCTTGCCCTCGGCATTGCCGTTGAGCTCGGTCTCGCTGTGGCCGGCGCTGTAGGGCATCACCGCGTCGCATGGGTGCTCGGCGAAGGTCTGGATGTCCGGCCCCAGCTGAGAGCGGAGAAACTGCATGAGCTTCACGTCCTCCAGCGAGTCGCCGAAACTGTCAAGGTAGAAGAAGGTGCAGCCGCGGTCGATCATGTTCTTAAAGCGAGTCCAGAGCATCTTCCGGTGGCCTGTGTCTTCGGAGTTGACGTCGATTATGGTGTCGGACCTCCAGTTGTCCCGGACGGCGCGGTGGCGAGGCCGGGTCGTCACGCCCAGGCGGGCGCCATTGCGGTTAATGTTAGAAATATGCCTTTAGGCATCAGTGCCATGTTCCTTTTTGCGGCCTACCAGCGGGAGCAGCAGGGCGATCACCGTAAAAGGCAACAAGGACAGGAGGTCTGCGTAGGGCCCTGCGAATAGCGGGTTGTTGTCGCTCGCCCAGGACTCAATGGTCCGGTTGACGTCACCCAGCACGCCGGCCATGACGGCGATGACGATGCCCGCAATGGCCCCGCCGGCGATATAGCCGGATGCCAACAGCACTCCCGGGCCTTGATCGCCATGGACTGTCGGCAAACCCTTCTCGTTCTTACGATGGAAGAAGTCCCCATCGACAAGGCGACGAATCAGCCCTCCCACGAAGATCGGTGAGGAAGCCGACAGGGGCAGGTATACGCCGACCGCGAAGGCCAGGGAAGGAATGCCGGCCAATTCCAATACCACCGCGATCATAACGCCCAGCAGCACAAGCCCCCAAGGCAACTGATGATTCAGGATGCCCTTGATAATGTAGGATACCAGGGTTGCCTTCGGGGAATCGTACTTCGTGACGGTCGAGCCGTCCGGCCGGGTGTCATGGACGCCATTGATACCAGGATCAACCAGGTAGACTGGCACGTCTTGTTCGTTTACCAGATATTTTCCGGCTGAACCGCCTTCGTTGTCGGTCTTTTGCCAGGTGCGGTAAGAACCGCTGTCCGATGACGCCTGCGGCCCCTGGAGTTGCTCGGCCGCGCCAAGCTCCGAAGAAGGCGCTCTCAGGTCCGGCAAGAAATTCCGTTCGAGCCGATAAGCAATGCGGCCGGAGTCGTCAACCAGGTACTGGCCTTTCTCCAGACCGCTGAGCGAGGGGCGCGTGGCGGGGGTCGAAAGGTCCAGCAAGTGGTAGGGGGTCTGGTCGGCCGGATTGAAGCCGCTTTTCCATGGTGGCAGCCGCCGCACATCCTGTGTATCCAGAGCAGGAGCGGCCTTGGCCGGCGCGAAGGTGACGGCGGGCACGTAGACGGTCGAGGTTCTGTTGAGTTGCAACAAGACCGGCCCCATCACCAAGGCCGACGCCAAGGCGCCGACAAGAATCGCGATCTGCTGGTACCGAGGGGTGGCGCCCAGCAGGTAACCGGTTTTCAGGTCCTGCGAGGTCGCGCCGCCGTTGGAGGCGGCGATACAAACGATGGCTCCCACAGACAGCGCGGTGACGTAGTAGATCGGCCCGGTCCACCCGACCAGCAGGAAGATCAGGCATGTCAGCAACAGTGTTGCGACGGTCATGCCGGAGATGGGGTTGGAGGATGACCCGATCTCACCGGTCAGGCGGGAGGATACCGTCACAAACAGGAAGCCAAACGCGATGATCAGGACCGCCCCCAGCACATTCATGTGCAATGTCCGAAACAGGACAATCGCGGCCGTCAGCAGCACGATGCCGCCGATGACAAATCGCATCGAAAGATCGCGGTCTGTTCGCAGGGCACCGGCGCCGCCGCGCTTGGCTTGGAGGTCCTGCAATCCACGCCTGAGGCTGCTCCAGATGATCGGCAGGGAGCGGAACAGACTGATGATTCCACCGGCGGCAACCGCTCCAGCGCCGATGTAGAGGACATACGCGCCACGAACCTGGTTCGGGGGCATCTGGTCAATCGGGATCGTTCCCGGCGCCAGGGCTTGAGGCAGGCCCGCCCCGAAGAATTTGATCGCGGGGATGAGCACCAGATAGGCCAGCACCCCGCCGGCACACATGATGGAGGCGATCCTGGGACCGATGATATAGCCCCCGCCCAGCAGTGCCGGCGAGACCTCCATGCCTATCGATCCGCCCGTCAGTGGGGGGCCAAAGAGTTTCTGTGGGATGCTCTTCCAGCCCTTGAGCACCTCCATCAAGACCACGTAGGCAGCGCCGATCCCAAACCCCATGAAGACCGTCCTGCCTCCGGAGTCTGTCGAATCTGCGACGGAGGGGGCTGCGTGATGGGTAGTGGCGGCCACCTTGGACTCCTCCGAAGCGCCGGCCTTGAGAACTTCCGCGCAGGCGGTTCCTTCGGGATACTTCAGCACCCTGTGCTGGCGGACGATCAGGGCCCGACGAAGCGGGATCATCATCAAGATACCAAGGCATGCCCCCAGCACAGCCACCAGAAGGACCCGCGTGACCTCCAGGTCAAAACCCAGGATCAGGATGGCGGGCATCGTGATCCCCACGCCAAAGGCGATCGACTCGCCGGCAGAACCGGCCGTCTGCACAATGTTGTGCTCCAGGATCGTCGCGTTTCGCAGACCGGCCTTGGAAAGGAGTCGAAAGAGCGTGATGGAGATCACCGCCACCGGAATGGACGCGCTGACCGTCATGCCCACCTTCAGGACCAGGTAAAGCGAAGAGGTTCCGAAGATCACGCCCAGCAGGGTTCCCACGATCAGCGGCAGGGGGGTGAACTCCCTGAGCCTGGCCTCGGGGGCGATATACGGCTGAAACCCTTGTTGGTCCGGCGGCTGCCATGGTTGTTCGCGGGCCGTGTCGGGTGGGTCTTTGATGGCCATGACCGTTTGAGCTCTCCAACAAAGAGTACCTTTGTCCACACCAGATTACCTGATCCAAGGCTGGGACACTATGACGAAGCGGACAGCATACCCCTGGAGAACGGTGGATATTTCCTCTGATCACCCCTCTGGACAAGGGCAATATGACCATCTGTTTCAGGTCGTGTGGCCTGATAAGGGGTCAGGTCGGGCAAGGACTCGTTCCCTATGACCCTGTCCAATGGGCGCCGGGCAATCCTCGGCCGATTCTGATCCGCGACATTCGGAAGCCTTTCGTAACAGTGGAGGACATCCGGGCGTGCCTGCGAGGACTTGGCTGCTGCTGACAGCAGCCCATTTACAAGGTAGACTCATGTCTTCACAGGAGATCGTCATGAATGTATCGAGAATAGCTGCGACAACATTGCCCCTGGGGGCGATCATCGCCGTCTGTTTCATCTCTTACCAGCCATCCTATGCGCAGGAAAAACCTTTGGATCATCCCATCGCTGCATCGCGGCCGGCTGAGTTGGCCCCGGTCAGCAATAGTCGTCCCGCCGCGGAACGTAAAGGCTGGCAGTTGGTCTGGTCGGACGAGTTCGACAACGAAGGCCTGCCCGACCCGAAGAAGTGGACCTACGAGGTTGGTTTCGTCCGCAATCAGGAGAAGCAGTACTACACGCAGGCTCGCAAGGAGAACGCCCGAGTGGAGCATGGCGTGCTGATCATCGAAGGCCGCAAGGAGCATTTCCCCAACGCCCAACATGATCCCAAGGCCAAGGACAACTGGCAGAAAGATCGCCCGAACGCGGATTACACGTCGTCGAGCATTACCACCGAAGGCAAGGCCTCGTGGACGTACGGCCGGATCGAGGTTCGGGCCAAGCTGCCGCAAGGCAAGGGTGTCTGGCCGGCGATCTGGACGCTGGGCACCAGCCGTTCGAAGATCGGCTGGCCACGGTGCGGGGAGATTGACATCATGGAGTTCGTCGGTCACACGCCGGACAAAGTGCATGGCACCGTACACTATGGACCGGACGGCAAGCACCTCAGCCAGGGCGACAAACTCACGATGGACAGGCCTTGGGAGGACTTCCACGTGTACGCCGTCGAGTGGGAGGCGGACCGGATCGAGTTCTACTTCGACGACACGAAGTACTTCACGTTCAAGACGGCGGCCGCCGATTCCGCCGGTTCCAACGCCTTCCGCCAGCCGCATTACCTGCTGCTGAACATGGCCTTGGGCGGCAGTTGGGGCGGCCATATCGACGACAGCATCCTTCCGCAGCGATTCGTGATCGATTACGTCCGGGTCTACCAGCGGCCTGGGAGCACTACGAAATCACAGCCTGTATTGGATTCGGGTCATCGTTAGTTTTCGAACGGTGTCCTGTGCGGGCGATTGTGGAGCACAATGATGGCACGATTTTTGAAAGCAGCGGTCTGCATCGTGTTGGTTACGCTGGCCTTGGCGGCGATAGCGACCGCGACGTCCGGGCCTTCCAGGCCGTACGCCCAGTGGAAGCACGGCCCGCCTGCCGAGGATGCGTTCTTCCCGATTGCGGCATGGCTTCAGAACCCCAGGAATACCTCGAAGTTCAAGGAGGTAGGCATCAACACCTACGTGGGGCTATGGGAAGGACCCACCGAGGGACAATTGGCCGAACTCAAGAAGCAAGGCATGAAAGTTATTTGCGACTTCAACGAGGTCGGCCAAAAGCATCTGGACGATCCGACCATCATCGGTTGGATGCACGGCGATGAGCCCGACAATGCCCAGGACATACAACGCTGGAAGAGCGCCGAGGAGATCAGGAAGGCCTGGCCGGAGGCACCGGATCGGACGCTCGGTCAGTGGGGCCGGTACGGCCCGCCGTTGCCGCCCAAGGATATCGTGGCGGACTACGAGCGGATTCGCAAGGCCGACCCCTCTCGGCCGGTGCTGCTGAACCTCGGCCAGGGGGTCGCCTTCGACAAATACGTCGGCCGGGGCTATCGCAGCAGCCACCTTGAGGACTATCCCGAATACATTAAGGGTTGCGACATCGTCTCGTTCGATATCTACCCGGTCGTTCACGACTCGCCGCAGGTTGCCGGCAAGTTGTGGTACGTGCCTCAGGGCGTTGGGCGGCTGACGAAATGGTCAGG
>CAZYDC010000002.1:0-23176 GCA_964646065.1 uncultured Planctomycetaceae bacterium
AGCTTGGCCCCAGTGACTATGGATATGACAAGGGCAGGAGGGTCCGTCTGGATACCCTCGACGGAGAGCAGTTCTACTTCCCGACCCAAGGTGACGCGGATGCGTTCATCCCACTGCACGGCATGAAGCACGTCACCGAGGTCGAAATGTCCGCCCTCCGCGAGGCGTTGAGGAACAACAGGAAATGATCGCCGTAGGATCGCTGGTGCAAATCCTGGAGGATTTCAGTTCCGACACGCAGAACTGCAACACCGGGAGGGCGTTTTTCCGCTTGACAGCCCGCCGAACCACGGGCTAAGCTGCTAATACGGCTCGACCGTGTGGGCAATTCATCGGCTGTTGACCAAACAGATCGACTTGGACGGAAGAGGTGATGCGAGTTCGCCCGGCGACTCTAGCATGCAGACTTCCGTCTTCAGTAGAGGACGTCTGCGGGTTTCGTGCGGGCGAAGGGCCCCTTCAGGCGGTCATCTATATTCCGCCCAGCCCATCCCGATTCGGCCCGAGACGAATTACTTGGCGAGCGGAAGTCGGGTTGGACTTAAGAACGAATGACCGAACTCCTTATCATTACGCTGATCGTGTCAGCCGCATTAGCGACATGGGTTTGGTTGCGTTGGCGGCGTGGGATTCCCGCGCGACAAAAGCAGATGACGCCAGCGAACGGACCATCGGCGACCAATGAGGCACGGTCACCAATTATCACAGGTGCAATTGACGCCTCCGTGGTCTCGCTGAACGGAGATGATCATCCAGCGCAAGACGCATATCCTCCAGTAGCCATAACAGAGACCCTTGGCGATTCATCTGAACTCACACCACGTATTGCGGATGCTCCGGGCGTCCCGTCTGAGCCCGCGTCAGTTTGTGGTCCAGATTGGGAGTCGCCCCCGGCACCAGAGCCAAAACTCGCGATGGTCCAGACGCCAGTTATACCCCCGCCGACTTCCCCTGATGCTTCGGCTCCATCGGAAACGGCGGCGATACCTGACGAGAACGCGGCGGGTGGTCCTGGGCCAGATCAGGTTCACTCGCCGTCCGTTCCTCAGGAACTTGGGACCGCCCGGGACCAAAAAGCCGCTAGACTATCAGAATCACCACCCGAGCCACTTCCCAGACGCGAGACCTTTGGTCCGTTCCCGGAGACATCGGGCCAGACACCCCCTCCAGTTTTGCAGCCTCATTTGGTTGGCGATACACCTTTCGAGAAACAAGCTTTATCGCAGGAAGAAGTTGCCGTTCCGGCGCTTCCCCATCAAACGGGCGAACCAGGGACCGACGTTCTCCAGACATCAGCGACACCGCCCATCGTAATTGACGCGTTGCTCAAGCCACCGACTTATGTGCCCCCCAGGCCTCCCATGCCAAGATCGAAACCCTCAGACACACGGGAACGAGCACCCCGGTGTCCTTCCAGGACCATTACCGACTTGCACCTGCGAGTGCAACTTGTCTTCGGTCGCGGTGGGACTGTAAAGACGCTGGCACTCGTGCCTGACAGACATGAAGGAATGCCGAACGAGGTTGCGGTCACGGGTACGCAAGGCGAATTGCATCTGACCGAGCTGCGCGACGATCTTTATGAACCTGTGGCGATAGCCGATGATGCTTCCAAGACGCTACGGTTTGGTGTTGAATTACGGGAGCGAGGGGAGGCGTGTCGTTGGCGATGGACGCTTGGAGGGCGTCCGCTCTACGTGCTCGCTCCGGCCGAGGAATTTGGATTGCATGGTTTCGTCTCCACGGCGCGGCTTTGGGTGAACGCGAGCCACACGATCCTGGCGACGGCTGATTTACTGCACGATGTCTTGGCTGCCATCACCGCCGCCGGCTGTGCAAACCCCGAAATCAGCGATGAGAAAACCCCCGGTGTCCCCCGTGGGTGGATTGTCCTGCGAGAGGTGACGCCCACATCGCCCGTGCCGATGCGAGACGGCCATGACATCCTGAATGCCCTGTGCCCGGCACACGAGATCCAGCCGCACTTCGTTGGGGGCATTAGATTGGAGAGGAACACTTGGCTCACTGGTTTTCCACCTCGGATTCGCCTTACAGGAGAGTTGGGGAACGGCTTTCAGGTGATGATTGACGGTCGGCCCGCTCGACCTGCTGCTGATGGCGCGTTTGAAACACTCGGTTGGGACGCCGAGGGGGACCACCAGCTTGGGTTCGGGGATCGGACGGAGACCTATTCGCTTCGTACGATGGATGAAGATTGGGGCGGTTGGCCCGCATACAGCTTTGGAGTTGGAACGTCAATCTGCGGCGCGGGGCTTCATAGGCGAGAGGGGGCGAACTGGTGTCAGATTCGCGTCCCGACTTCAAACCCGATCCTCCTCGGCTCACGACCGGGGGAAGTCTTTTGCTGCCGCGCGCGCCCCGATGTTCATTCCGAGACCATTTTGGCCTTGGTTCCCTTCGCGCCTGTATGGGCTTTGCCACTTGACCCAGCCCATGCCGACAAGCACTCAGCCCGCATCGTCTTGATGGATCCGAAGCTCCCGGTCTCCGCCGCCGCCCGCGAGCACCTGAACCGAAGCAAGGAACGCTCTTTGGCGGCTTGGATTACCGCAATCAACACTGCAGGACGCAAACACCTTGTTTTGGCGGGAGGGGATGAAGGTGCCGCTGTGCTTTGGGGACAGTATCGTGCTTTGTCCAGACGACTCTGGAGGAGCATGCGGTGAAAGCGAATGAGCTTCTCTTTTGGCTCTCGGCCCGCCGCCAAGGATCCTGGCAGCAGTTTCGCGCGGCGGTAGAAGAACTCCATGCTGGCGACACGGAGAGAGACGCCGAAGGCGATGGCGATTTTCCGCTGCACCAGCGACTACGGCTCAACCTGGAGGGGCTGGGACATGTGGAGTTTTTCGCCAGCGGCTGCGAAGGCGGGTGGCGAGTTGCACCACCGACCTTGGCGACACACTCCATTCCGGGGGGCACTCGCGGCGTGGTGTGCGGGGCACGCTCTCCCGCACTGTATGCCCGTTTGCATCGCCTCCGGACGGACCTTGGTTACGAAACTGTGGATTCGGACGGTGCTCCAACGGTCGTTCGTATCGTCGCCCCCGATGCGGATGCGATTGCGAGAGCCAGCTCGCAAGCCGCCCTGCATCTTCAGATCGATGCACCGTTTGCCCTTCTCTCCCACTTGCCGACGTGTGGCCCGCCGTCGCCCACACAACCCGCAACCGAATTCCCGCGTGGCAACGAATGGGCCATTTCGGAATTCGACGCAGAGCGCCTTGAATGGCGGAGGATTGAGAATCGCAATGTTCAAGCCGTTCGCTTTGGGCTATTGCGGTTTCTGGTTCACTACCAGCGGCCGCGCTACTTTCTTCGCTGGAACGGATCGACCTTCGAGGTGCCGCGGGCGATTGGACTCTATGCTCTGCTTCGGCGGAAGCGCAGGATGGTGTTGCGCTACGACGCGGCTGCTTGTCGTCTCGCTTTGCCAGCCGTTTGCCGTCCTCCCCGCCTCTTGGAGCGTGCCCTGATGCTCTGTTCGGGCTTGCCTCCTGTTTACGAGCTGGCGACTGTCAGCTTGGTCTATAGCGATGTGCCTTCCGATATCGCCGACCTGGCCGCGAAACTTCTTTGCCAACCGTTCCCAAACCTGGGGAATTCATGAATAATCCAATGGGCCTTTTCCGGAACCTTCGGGACCTTTATCGGCGCTACCTCGATAGCCCTCTGGCTATTCGATACGATTCGCTACGCGATGAGCGCCGCCGGCTGTTGTTCGAGCAAGACCGTCGTGTCTGGCGTGAGCCACTCATTGAACCAGTGCCGGTCTATCCAACGTGCGGGACGGACTTTGCTGCGCTGGCCCCTGAACTTCTTGAGCGTTCATGGGGTGTTGCGGTCGCCGATGAAGTGGCCGGGTTCCTCGGTCCCTCTCTATTTCCGGACGGGCGGCAGCCTTATGCCCATCAGAAGGAGGCTATCCGAAGATCACTGGTCGAACACCAGGACGTCGTGATTACAACGGGCACGGGGTCTGGTAAGACGGAGTGCTTCTTTGTGCCGGTCTTGGCGGAACTGATCCGGGAGTCGATTCAGTGGCCTACACCAGGAGTCCGTTCGCAAACTTGGGACTGGTGGAACGACCGCCACAAGACAATGAGGGGGCAGAACCCGCGTTATGCCCAGCGGGTTGCCCAACGCGCGCACGAAACTCGTCCGGCAGCGGTGCGGGCCCTTTTGCTTTATCCGCTCAATGCGCTCGTGGAGGATCAACTGATGCGATTGCGCCTCGCACTTGACAGCGCCGAGGCAGGAAGGTGGCTGGACGGGCACCGGCAGGGGAATCGGATCTACTTCGGGCGATATACAAGCCGAACACCGATTCCAGGTGATCGGGATACGGCCCGTTTGCGGAAGGAGCTTCGCGATCTGGCCCGCGAGGAAGCAGGAGTGGCTGGTTCAGAGGCGGCGGTGTTTTTCCAGAAACTCGGCGGGGCGGAAATGTGGTCACGCTGGGACATGCAGGACTATCCGCCGGACTTGCTGATCACCAATTACTCGATGCTCAATATCATGCTGATGCGTAGCATTGAGGACGGGATTTTCGACAAGACCCGTGACTGGCTGGCTGCGGATCGTAACCGCGTGTTCCACTTGGTTGTGGACGAATTGCACACTTATCGCGGCACGCCTGGCACCGAGGTGGCCTATTTGCTGCGAGTGCTTCTGAACAGGCTTGGTCTCACCCCTGATTCCGAGCAACTGCGCATCATTACATCAAGCGCTTCATTGGACGGCGGAGAAAGTGGATACGAGTACCTCCAGGGTTTCTTCGGGCGGGATCGCTCCCGTTTTGCGGTTGTCGCAGGTGCGGTGGCCGAGCCAAACCAAGCCGCCCTCTCGAGTTGCCGTGCCCACGCTTCCGCCTTTCTGGATTTTGGACGGGCGGTAAGGAGCGGCATGGGTGATCTTGCTGAGCCCGTGAGGATGCTGGCCAAAGCGGTTGGTGTAAGGCTGCTTGAAAATCAACCGGAGGGCCTTCTAAGAGACGTAGTGATTCGCTCCGAGGCGGGCGAGGCGCTGCGTGCCGCCTGTCAGGTCAATGGTTCAACCATTCCGCAACCGCCCTCCCAACTGGGGGCTACGCTTTTCCCCGAATTGGGCAACGCGGATAGAGACGATGCTGTCGAAGGCGTTCTTGTCGGTATGTCTGCTGCAAGCCCGGCCCCCGTTCGGCTTCGCGCGCATTTCTTCTTCCGTAGCGTTCAAGGACTGTGGGCCTGCACGAACCCGACCTGTGTCGTCCGCTCCGAGCCAACTCCGGTTGGAACACTGTATCACCAGCCGACCCTTTCGTGTGGGTGCGGAGCGCGGGTGCTAGAGTTACTTGTATGCGAATGCTGTGGCGAGGTTTTTTTTGGCGGCTACCGGCGGAAGTCGGAGAACAGCGGGTCATGGTATCTTAGCCCGGACCATCCGGACTTGGAAAAAGCGCCGGAGACTTCGTTTCTGGACCGCCGGTATGAAAACTACGCGGTTTTTTGGCCTTCGCCCGATGGAACTCAACCCACCAGGGGAAGGTGGGATCAGGACAAGATTACTCGCTGCTGGCAGGCTGCGCGATTAGATTGGCGCGAAGCACGCGTCGACCTTGGAGGTTTGAGCGGCCTGCGGGGTTTCCTTTACCATGTTCCAAACCCCGCGCCTGACGGGGACCAAGTGTACCCCGCGATATGCCCGCGGTGCGACGAAGACCGGCGACGGCGACGGCGAGGCCTGGACACGCCGATTCGGCCAATGCGAACAGGTTTTCAGAGAGTGGCGCAGGTACTTTCCGACACTCTTTTGCGTGACATGCCACATAGTCCGGAGCTATCGAGCCGTAAGCTGGTCGTGTTCTCAGACAGCCGCCAGGACGCCGCCAAACTCTCCGCTGGAATGCGTTTTGCACATTACCGCGATGCCATCCGCCAGGCATTGTCATCCGCCTTGAGCACTGCGGGCCGGGGGGCTATGGCCTTTGAACGGCAGCTCACCGGCTCAACCCTCACCTCAGACGAACAGCGCCTTGCACAGGAGTTTGAAACGACTCATCCGCGTGAGGCGAATGTGCTCCAAGCGGCCCACAATCCCGCGCGCACCAACCTCCCTGCTACGGGCTTCCACGGCCTCAGCAATCTGCGGGCCGCGCAACAGATTCTTCAGCGGGGTCTTCATGGCCCGTTTCCAATTCCCCAACTTACCGAAGACATTTCCGCTAGATTGCTTGCAGAGGGGATTAACCCGGGTGGCTTCACACAGGATGTATTATGGAGTGATCCAGGTAGGCGTGACGGACATTGGGGAATGCTCTACGACTGGCAATCTGATGTGCAGCCAGCACCACGCGTCAGCCCGCCACTCACACCCGGCGAGCAGCGGCATTTTCAACGCCTTCAGGAAGCCGCCTTTCGCGAAGTCTCGGACTCCATTTTCGCTTCCGGCCGCCGCAGCCTTGAAGCACTCGGAATTGGGCTCGCCACTACAGATCGGTTACGATTCCCGGCACCAAGACCGCTCGTACAGGAGGCGGCTGACGGCGTGATTCAACTCATTGGTTCCCGACGTTACAAGCTCTCGACACATGACCCGATGCCGCAAAACAATCCATCCCGCGATGTCACGCAATACATCCACAGTCTCGCCGACCATCACGGCGAACGGCCATCGGAGTTGGAGCGGGAGGTCTACGATTTGCTTCACAACTCCCGGGTCTGCAACCCGGCACAAACCGGCATCTTGTTTGCGGAGAATCTCTGCCTCGTTCGGCCCGGCGAGACCTACTACGCCTGCCCGCAGTGCCGACGACTTCATCTACACGCGTCGGGCGGCCTCTGCATTGAGTGCCTTGTCCCACTTGACCCGGGACGTCCTGTCGAGCAAATGCCGGTGGTGGACGACTACTATCGCTTCTTGGCGACGCAATCGAATCAACTGTTTCGCCTTAACTGCGAGGAACTGACGGGGCAGACCAACAAGGCTGAGGCTCGCCGCCGTCAGCGCCTCTTTCAAGGTCGTTGTCTGCCACACGAGGAGGAATCGCGCACTGACGAACTCGACCTGCTAAGTGTAACCACAACGATGGAGGCGGGAGTTGATATCGGCTCGCTTCTTGGCGTTATGATGGCGAACATGCCGCCGATGAGGTTCAATTACCAGCAACGTGTCGGCCGGGCAGGCCGGCGGGAAACTGGTCTGAGCGTCGCCCTCACGCTTTGTCGGGGCCGCAGTCACGACGATTACTACTTTCAACGCCCTGATCGAATTACGGCCGAACGCGCGCCACAACCTTACGTTGATTTAAGCCGCATGATCATATTGCGTCGGGTGCTGGTTAAGGAGGTCTTGAGGCGTGCGTTCGCTTCCTGCGGTTTGCTGTCCGGCGGGAGCGACAGCGTTCATGGGGAGTTTGGCGACGCTAGTGCGTGGAACAACCCGCCGTCCACGAAGCTTGGTGGCCCGACTGTCGGGGAAATGGTTCAGGAATGGATTGAACGGAACGGCCTCGCCGTGGAACGCACGTGCGACGTGCTACTAGCGTTCGCCAAGCCCGAATTGGCAGACCAGAGGGCGGCGCTGCTCGACTGGACACGGCACCAACTTGTCGATCAGGTCACGACCATTGCCAATAGCCAACTCTTCAATCAGTCCGCGCTCAGCGAGCGGCTGGCAAATGCCGGGTTGCTTCCCATGTTCGGGTTTCCAACGCGCGCCCGCTATCTCTTCCACAGTGATCCGACCCGTAGCTCTGAATGGCCGCCGGAGGAAACGGTGGATCGGGATCTCGACATCGCCATCAGCCAGTTCGCGCCGGGAGCGGAGACTGTAAAAGACGGGATTGTCCACACGGCTGTTGGCGTGGCCCACTATCGTCGCGTCGGCAACCGTATTCAGGAAGAACCTGATCCTCTCGGAGCCCCTGTGCGGATTGGCACATGCAAAGAGTGCCATGCGGTGAGCCTGAATTCCACGCCTGGAGATAGGATATGCCCTGTCTGCCGGAAACCGGCTTTTAATGTAATCGACCTCTCTCAGCCGCGTGGTTTCCGCACATTGTTTGACGGTGGGCGTGATTTTGATGGCACCTTTGAGTGGACGCCGCGGGCCTCGCGCCCGAAAACCGATGCAGACCCGCTACCGATGACAACCGCCGCGAACATGGAGTTCTGGTCGGGGCAACGCGACGTTTGTGTGGTGAATGACAACAATGGAAAGTTGTTTCAGTTCGAGCGACTCGCACGTAGCGAAAGCTGGGTGACACGCGAGGCCGTGGACTACGCGCTCCAGTACACGGACGCCAGGCCCCCCCAGTATGGCAATGGGATGCGGCAGGTGGGTCTGGGCTCCATCAAACGCACGGACCTGCTGGTCCTTGGTCTCCACGTCGTACGTCCCGAACTCGACCTGTCACCGGAGCGGATGGAGGGCCGGGCCGCGCTCTATTCTTTCGGCTTTCTCCTACGGCGAGCCGTCGCCGTCATGCTCGACATCAGCGCACTAGAAATCGGTGTCGGGCTGCGCGTCACCCGCCAGGGGGAAAAGGTCGTTGGGCAGATATTTCTATCGGACAGCTTGGAAAACGGGGCCGGATACTGTTCCCGCTTCGAACAATCAGCAGAGCTTGAGCGTCTTCTCAGATTTATTGTCGATCCGAAGGGCCGATTTCTTGGGGACATCACTGCTGCTCATCACGCGAACGGCTGCCAGACTTCCTGTCCAGATTGCCTCAGAGACTACGGGAACCTTGCTTGGCACTGCATCCTCGACTGGCGGTTGGCGCTGGACATGGCACACCTTGCGTTGGATCGCAATGCCCCCGTTGATTTCAAGGAGTCTCATTGGCAGTCACTCGTCGGCACAGCCTCATCATCGTACTTCCATGCTCTCAACTGGCCAGCCTCAGTCTTTGGCGGTCTGCCAGCGGCTCATTCCGGCGTTCGGGCTGAAGTAGTTGTTCATCCCCTTTGGGCGAGTCAGCATCCGTCCGTTCGTCAGGCGCAAGATGAAGCTACGATTGCTGGAATTAGCCAACTTAACCCAAAGACGTTGTTTGAACTTGTCAGGAGACCATTTTGATGCAATGGATTCTGAGCCAACTTGCTCGCGCCGGGTGGTTCGCTGCAATGGCTACCTTCGGTATCACCATGTGGCCTGAGTTGCACTCGGAGCATGGTTGCCGGTGGGTGTTACTTGTCCGGTGACCGGCCCGGATACACCACATTGCCGAAAACTGCCAGGAACGACTGGTAATCGGACGTCTCTGTCAAGAATGTCAAGATCTGACGATTCGTCGTAGCACCTATGCGTCTGTTCCGGGTTTCAGCGGGCATGACTGATTCATATGCCCAATTTCGCAAAAAACGCTTTGTGGCGGCGCTGGGCATCTGCCACTAGCTTTTCAAACCCTATAACTTCTATATGACAGTTGTAACTCTCATGCGGGTTGTACCAATAGTAACCCCGTTCCCCCTTCATCCGTGAATAACCGTGCGACTCCGCGTAATCCACGATCGGTTTCGTGAGATCGCAAAGAGCATAGCAGTAGCACCGGGTCTCAGCGGTCACGAATAGTTCCCGACCGTTTGGCAGATTGATCACACCACTGTCGCGAATCTCTCGAACATACCGGAGCATCTGTTTCGTGGGGTCTTCATCCATCGACTTCAGTTTGGGCTTTTTCAGTTCGATGATCGACACAGTCCTCGCGATATGATCCTCATCTACCTCGGCGAACGCCAATATGTCGGGACGTTCTTCACTGTCCGAGGATGTTGAGTCGCAAAGCCGATTGTCGGACGTTGCGAACGTGTGGAAGGTCAGGCGTTCATCGACCAACCAAAGGTTGTGCTCGTCAAAGTCAAGCTCTTCCGTCGTCGTCTTCCTGGGGAAAAGAATATCGTGGATGATGCTTTCACGTGCGAATCGCTCATCGTCGCCGAGTTGAAGTTTCTTGTCCAAGAGGTCAATGATCATCTTGCGGAATATGATATAGGCCGCAAGCTGGTCTCTCTGGAAGTCTTCCAACTGCTCCGTCACCCCGTTATACTCCTCGATGATCTCTGCCACACTGTCAGCTTGCGTCTTTAGCAGATCATCCCCGCGACGGCGGATCGCGTATTCGGCCTTACCCTTGTGCTTGTACAGAACCTCATCGATCTTTTCGTCAGATGCGTTTGGCTCAATCTCGTCCAAGGCTTCCGGACAATAATGGACCACTGCCCGAAGCGTTGGGTTCCTCTCCGCTACGTACTTAGCGGCAATATCTACTTTGCGGTCGTGGAGGGTCTGAAGGTAATTGGCAAGGTATGCCCGTGTTCGTTCTTGCGCCGCTTCTCTGATCTGGTCCAGCGTCAGATCGGAGTTGGCGATAAGGGCACCATTCTCCGGAATGTCGAAGGAAATGCGGTCTAAGCGGACGTTCTTGTCGAGGTATTCACCCGACACGTAGGCCGTGTACACAAATTTCTGGTCGTTGTCATCGAACTGTTGCGATGTCCCGAGGAAACCCGCGATGCTATCCCTGCGCACGTCCCGGCTGTACGCGCAAAAGACGATGTCATGCACTTTGTTATGAGTCGAATATAATTTGATGTGAGAGATAAGGAATGTCTGCTTACCAATCGAGAACTCCTCGGTGGTGAGGTGCTTGACGATTTCGTTGAACATTGCATCCAAGGAGACAGACCCTTCATCGTCTTCGACAGTAATACGCGGAGCACAGTTGCCGATGAAGAAGGATAGGCAATGTTCAAGGATGCGCTGTGCAATCTTCGTTGTAGTCTTGAATGAAGAAGGTTGCTCCCGATACTCACGCGTATAACCGATAAGTGTCACAACTGTCTTCTGCGGCTGGTCGGTGTCTTCGTGCTTCAGTTCCTCAAATCCTCGTTCCCGCGTGAATCGGATTGACCGAATCCGCCGCTTGTCACCCTCCATGTACACGCTCTCGATCTCCACCTTTGCGAACGCCTTCAACCAGAAGAAGCGACCGACGCCCTTGCAGCCTCTCTCTAGCTTATAGGTGGTGTCCGAGGTAAGGAATGATCGGTAATTCTGCTCGTCGAACCCGATCCCGTTGTCCTCGATCGTGAATCCGACGATGGGCTTCTCTCTGTCCGTTTCCTCTGCGGAAAGCCTCATTTGGGGATCGCGATGAATTCGCACGGTAATCTCGCCTCGTTTGATATCGTGGCGAGCTTGGATTGCTTGGATTGAGTTCACCACAGCCTCAAAGACTGGGAGGAGTGCCTCGCTCTTGAAGTGCGGCATATTATTAATCTTCCCCTCTAATTCGGTTTGGATCATCACGCTCATTGGGACCGTCCTTGTCTGTTGGTTCGTTATTGTTGGTCCAGTTGAAGGCCTTCAATATTTGCTTCGTCCAGAGGTTCTCCAACCGCGTTCCGAAGCCAATTGGGGTCAAAGCCGGCTGCAGCCGACCCTTCGACGCGAATAGACACTTTTCCGCCATCTGACTTGTCCGCAAGGTTGGCGATCGCCTCGAACGACTTGAACACCTGGTCACGCGTGGCGGCGAAGCTGATACGCACACAGGTCTTGGGTGCAGGGCACATGCAGGGGTACTTCCCGCAGGTGGGGCAGACGGGGGGCGTGCCGCACTGGCATGGACGTTTCCCGCACTTGGGGCACGGTTGGGGGCATTGACAAGGAGACTGGCCACACCTGGAGCACACTATCGTCTTAGGGCATTCACATGGATGTTTGCCGCACGTGGGGCACATCAAGGGAGGCGGCATCGGCACTGCCGCCGGCAAAATAAGGAAACCGTTGTCGAGGTCAACCTCGTCGACGCCCAACGGCTTGTTCAGCAACACTTTTTCCGGTGCGACCTGGTATTTCCCGTCGCTTCCCAGTGACGGGCACCCACTGGTGTACGCGAACATTCCTCCGCCCACGCCTTCGGCTATGGCTCTTCTGATGGCTTCGTCAGATATTATCCGTGGGGGCTCCAGAAAGCCGAAGAACGCATCCAACACATCCTTGGCCGGTATGCCCTGGCGCGGCGGCTCGCCGGGAACAAGCGGGTCACCGAGCTTGACACGCTCCACGAGCTTACGCGGCTTCAGCGATCCATGAAGTTTCTTGGTCCCCACCGCAGTGAGCAACTCCATCACCCTCTCATGCACGCCCGTGGCCTGTAACGGCCGGCCACCGACCTCCACCTTCTCGATGCCCACCGAACCACCTGCAGCGATTCTGGGCAGCCAAACGCTGGAATAGAGTTGGCGGAATGCCGTCTCGGCAGCCGCCTCTTCCGTCCGCTTCCTTTCCTTGAGTTGGTCTTGCTGGTCCTTGTTCAGGCGGTGCTGACTCTTCTTGCCCTCAACCCGGTCTATCGCCATCAAGTAGCGTACGGCCCGCCGCAACGACTCAAACGGTTTCTTGTCCGGGATCGCCAGTGCCACGCCGTTACGGTACTGACGTGGGCCGTCGCCGCACTTGGCCAGCATGTTCTTGGCGGCGTCTTCCTGCTGCAAGTTGCTCTTGCCGGCGAACTCCAACGGCATATACCCCACCAGGAAATGAGGTTCCTTGTCCGGCAGGTCCTGCGAGGTGGGCGGCCAGACGACTGCTTCAGCTCGGCCCGCCAACCGCTGATCGAGCATTTCCTTGATTCGCTCACGAAGCGCATCGGGGTCGCGGGCGACTTCCTGCTCGGCGTCCTCGATGAGCTTGGTAACATTGGGGTCTTTCTTGAAGCAATACCGAACGCCATCGTAATGAAGGTAGAGGCACGCGTTACGCAGCTCTCCCAGCACGGCCGAGGCCGTGATGCTGTCCAGGTCTGGGCCGATGCACGCGGCCAACAATTCAGCCTCGGTGACGCCCGGGGGCAGCGTCTCGCTACCGCTGGCAGGGTCTCGCTTGAGGCCCCCGAACGAGTACGCCAGGATCGCCGTCGCCAACCGAAGCGCCGGCCGCACGTTAGCCAAGGCGGGCGTTTCCTTCGCCATCCGGTCATCAATGCGTTTCGCCCTGGCGTTGGGACCGACCAGGTCGTGGGTCAGTACGGGGGAGTATTCCTGCCGTGGGTCCAGGTCCTTCAGCATGGCACGCGCCACTTCGGCGTCGCCGAGAGGAATTTCCGCCGGTCCCAGCAACGGTCGAGCCCCACCTCGCGCCTTCAGCGAATGCAGGCATGACGCTAGGAATCGCAACGCCCCGCGCGTCCGCTGGAACCCGTCTACACTGGTCCACCGGCTGTTCATCATGTCGATAAGGGCCGGGTGGAACGGGTACGCGCTCTGCATCCGGCTGCGGAGATGCACGGCCTGCTCCTCGGCGTCCTGTTTGGCCGACGGCGTCTCCGCGCGCGCCCGCCACATCCCGCCGACCACGTCGGAGTAGACCTCGGCGATGCTGCGGGAAGTGTCTTCGGCGGGCTCGGTGCTGAGCAGCCGGCGTTTCACTACGGCCAGTATCTCATCGCCGGTCACAGGCTCCCGCACCTGATCCTTCCGGCTGGTCAGTTTGTCCAACTCCTCCAGCAGCGCGACGTTACCCAGCGCCTCGCGAGCGCTCCACTGGAGCGAATACACCATCACGGCGTTTTTGCTGTTGGCCACCTCGACTGTAAGGTTCTGGAGGAAATCCTTCGCCTGCCGCTGGAGCGTGGATTCCTGCACGGCCACGGCCGCTGCCCGCTCCATGTACTTCAGCACCTCGTCCAGCAGGAGCAGCACGGGCTTGCCAGCGGCCTCCAGCATGTCCTTGACCTCGTCGCCGCCAGGGGAGACGCGGTCGCGGTCTTGCGTTTGGACGACTTTGAAGGCATCCTTGCCCAACTGCCAGCCAAGCCAACCCCACATGGTGTTGACAATCGTCCCGTTGCCAACGTCCTTGCCGCCGGTGGCCGTGAACTTCTCGCCATCGAAGACTGCGACGGATACCTGTCCGGGGTCGGCCATGCGTTTGCAGTCGGGTATCTGGTTGAGGCTCTTTCGCGATCGGGCCGCGTGGAGTAGCGACGCCAGCGTATGGCTCTTGCCACCGCCGAACGGGCTGCGGAGTTTAAGCACCCTGTTGTACGCTCCTTGGCCAGCCAGACTAGCCAAGACTTCTTCCAGCAGCCGCCGAAGGTCGGTCGTGACATATGTAGCCGCGAAAAACGCATCGGGGTCCAGATACACTTTCGGGACCGACTTTTCACCGGTGGCGATGGCCCCGAGGTCTATCGCAAAGACCGCTTCGGCCAGCGATCCGGACTCGACATCCGGGTGAAGCTTGACCAGTTCAGTCCAGGGCTTCAGGTTGTGTATATTCATGGCAATCCTGCCTTTTGCCGCAAACCTAGCCTAAGGTCCAATACTTCTGGGGGAACCTGCCCATTCTGAACCTGCCACTGTGCGATGGCCTTGGCCATGTCTTCGTCACGTTCAGTTGGGTTGGCGTGTTGCGCGGGCTGCGGATTTATCCAGTCGCGAATGTGGTGAAACAACTCTTTTCCTGAGAACTCGGTTCGCCACTGGCCCGATTGAAGGTGACCAGCCACTTGCGCATGCGAGGCCGCAATCCGATTCTGGATTTCATTCGGTCTCGCAGCGACGTTCGCCTTGCCTAGAAGCTGCTGATACCACGGTCGGCTCAGAATATATTGCTCTGCGGATTGAGCGTCCGTCACTTGCGGGCACTTGGGATGGCAGGGGAAATCGGCAACGAACTCGTCACGCAAGCCTGCAATCACTTGGCGGCAACACATCCACCACACCAATTCTCCCGCACGCACCTGCAACCGCTGTGCAATAGCATTGGGTGATCTGCTGCCTGTGTTTAGCAAGCATCCTGTCAGCGCATTCTCCATTAACAGATAATTCTCGACTTCATGCACGGTGGGCACGAACCGACGCAATTGACTTTGGGAATTGAGCCAATTCTGGTAGTTCGTCTGGCGAAAATCGCGGTCTACGAAACCGAACACATTTCCGTATCCTCGCTGATGGGCGTCCTCTAGGATCGCTCCAACGCTTTCATTGCCACCGGCCGTGAGGAACAACACATCAGGGTCTTGGTCCCAGCACTCGCGAAGGTAAACCCGAGTGACTGCGTCTTCCACCCAAAGATTAATCTTTCCCCGGTACATCCCTGGAAGGTCGATATCTATATTCACTTTATACCCTCCTGAGCATCCCTGTTTAACCACGCCTTGGCCCTCGGATCGTCTGACGGCACCAGAAAGTGCCGTTGATGCGAAAGAACTGAGTCCCAAATCTCAGGGGAATGGGTTCCGACAATGAACTGGCAGTCCGGCCGCAACGTCATCATGGCTCGGAGGATTAAGCGATGCCACTGCTGGTCCAAGTGAAGTTCTGGTTCGTCAATAAACACCATCGAAACGGAATAACTGTCCGGCAACATGGAACCCGCAAGGGCAAATAGCTCCAATTGTCCCGAACTCAGCGCGTCAAGCGGCACTTTAAGGTTCTTGGATAGATTTAGGAAGACGTCAAAGCCCTCGCTGGGATCCTGTCCGGCCGGATCCACCGAGAACGATTGGTTGGACGATGGGTAAAACATCTCCCACACGTGGTTCACCCGGTCCATGACCTCGCGATACCGTGATCCATCGGCAGGAAACTCGGGCGCAGACATGGTTTGGTATGCCCTGGCATTGATCAGATACTGTTTGATGTTCCAGATTCGGTTCTCCTCGGTAAGCAATGGTCGCTTCCCTTTCTTGCCTGCGGTGATGCCCAGGGCTCCCACCAGCTTCGGGGCGCGCCAGGAGGAAAAGTAATCGCAATCGACCTTAAATGGCCGGGCCGAGGTCGCGGCCGAGTACTCCACGGTATACGGCCCGCTTTCCTTGGCGAAGGTGGCCGTGATCTTGTAGTCAAGGCAGCCTGCGTGGATAGCACCTTTGCCGAGCGGACCCCTTACAAGATCGTAGTTGCCCGCAGCCAAAAGAACGGCCTCAAGGACGGTCGTCTTCCCGCTCCCGTTAGGCCCGCCCAGGACCACGAGTTTGGAGGGTTTTCCATCAGGACCGGTAAAAGACAGGCGGAGGTCTTCAATGCCTCGGAAGTCCTTGATGTGAACTTCCTGGATCTTTGCGCTCTTCGCGTTGCTCATGTTCATAAATCATCTCCAGTGCATCCAAGGAGAACAGTTTACTGATTCTTCGGCGTTAGGCCAGCCCGCTTCCGTCTGCGAGCAATCAATGGCAATCATTTCACATGTCGCGCGTCGTACAAGCTATCCGGGATCAGGCTCTTCCAGTTGGCCAGCAGCTTGCCCAAAGCAGCCTGCTCGCTGGCCGTCGTGCTGACGAGTTTGCCAGCGTCCGTTTCGCTCTTTCCCGACAGGCCGGCACCGGCCAGCGCCTGGGCTAGCACGCGGAGGCGCTCGCGATCCGGCTTGGCGTCGTTCAGATATTCGACCAGCTTGCGCGGGGCGTTGTCCATCAGCCACAGCACGCGGTGCAGCATGTCGATCAGCGGGGCCGGCTGGCCAGTTTCGCTCGGTAGTCCGAGCTTCTCGTAATCACCACGCTCCGTGTAATCCAGTGCAGCGTACTTCGCCTTGGTCTTCTTGACCAGTGCGTCCTTGCCGACGGACAGCCCTTGCGCGCCGTCCAACTCGACGTGCTGACTGTAGGTGAACACGATGGCCTCGCCGGCATCGATCTCGGCCGTCTTGTAGACGTAGCGCCAGAGCGTGTAAAACCGGCTGGCCGAGTCCACAGCGCTAACGTTGCCGCCGGTCGCGCCGACCAGCTTGGCCATCATGGCATCCAGCACCACGCCCTCGACCTCTGCCAGAAATTTCTCGGCTGGCACCTCTTCGCCGTTGGCGTACTCGACCTTGTCGTACTTCGTGAACGCGCGGAGACCCGCACCGACGGCCGCAATTACTAGGTCGGACCCTCCGATGCCCATTTCCCACAAGGCGTCCACCCGCTCCCGTACAATCCCGGTAAGCTCCGGTTGTACCACCTCTTCATAGTTGCCAGCCCCTGAACCCGATGGTCTCTTTCTGGCAATAAGAAAGATGCTAGATGCAAGGGCGGCAGCTTCATAAGCAACAAGTCTTCCGGGTTTCTCCGTATCAAGTGGCCACGCCTCGCATACCTCAAAGCCTGCACGCCGTAACGAGTCAACAAGTGTCGACCATCCTAATGTTGTCTTGTGTGCATACACCAAGGCGAGCATTCCGTTCGGTTTCAGAACTCGCGATGTTTCCATCAGGGATTGAAACATCAGGCTCTCGTATTCCGCCGTCGCCTTTTGCATGTTTCCTGAATGGCGTGACGCGAGCGCAGTAGCTTCGGCCTTCTTCGGCGTGAGGGCTGCGCCGAAATGGTCGGGAAAATAGTGCCCTATGGTCCGCCTAAGCCAAACGTAGAAGAAATCTGACACATCTGCATAGGGTACATTATCGTAATATGGTGGATCACAGATAATCGCGTCTACGCTCCTATCTTGGTATGGCAACGCGGTCGCGGTGCCTCGTAGTACCTCCGCTGGACCCCAAGTCTCGGCGTCCGGTCCCGTCAGAGCTTCTACAAGATACTCGCATCCCCAGCCTCCGCTGCCTTCGTGGAAGGGGTTAGCTTCAGCGTAGTCCCATGTCATGCCAATCGCATGCCGGCCGAAGGTGTGTGCAATCCTGCTGCTGCCGTAGAAATTGTGCAAACAGAAACTTGAGTTAAAATCTGCCAGTCGGTCAAGAACAGCGGCGAGGTAAGCGCTTACCGCAATACCCCTCTCAGCAGAACAGACAGTTGACATCTTGACTTGCGAGCCTCTTATGGCTGCGGCAAAAGCAAGAAGAGTGCATGCCTGACGAGGGTTGAACAGGTCACCGAACGTAGTCAGCCCATGTCGGGTGACTGCTGACAATCCGCGAGCATTAGGTGAGGGCCGCAGGGGGTTGATGGGCTCATTGGGCATCGCAAGGCCAGACCGTTCACAAATGACGCTCACGCGTTCTTTGACGACCTTGGTATCACCCGTCCATTCTAAGAAGTCATCTGCGGCAACATAATGCTTGCCTTGCTCGCCTTTCTTAATGCACACCACAGCCATAAGCTGATGTCCGATCTGCTTGCAGAGTCCAGCGTTCTTGACATAATCGCTGTCCGCAACCGCTCCACAGTGGAAACAAGTGGCGTTCCCACCTTGCGAGAATGCAGCGGGATCAAACCCTATGCCGCTCTCAGTCGGTGAGTCAATAACTTGAAACCGAACCTTCCTCGTCCCAACTTCCGGGACTGGCTTTAGTGCAGCATACCTGTTCTTTGACTTGCACAACCATGTCTGCTTAACAAGAGGCACCACCGCAGCGCAGTGAGGGTTCTTGCAGCGAACAGTCCGTGTCCAGAGATAAATGACAGGCGTCAGGTATCCGGCGGGCGTCTCGACGGCCAATTCGGGCTGCCCCTCAAAGTGCCTAGCGTCAAACTTGTACTGCTTGGTGACGATGCCCTTTCGTGTTTTGCCGGCCTTGGGATCGGGGATGAGGGGATACAGGTCGCCGATCTCGGCCCGCACCTTTTCGAGCACCCAATTGCCCCAGTATCGGACCTCTTCGGCCAGGCCGCCCCAGGTGCTTTCGCCCTTGGCGTTCGCTGGGCCGGTCATGCCGAGGGCGTTGGGGTCGGGCCGGCCGTACTTTTGCGGGTACACCAGCGTGCAAAGCTGGATTATGTGCGCCACCGGATTAAGATCCAGGGCGTATGCCTCGCAGCCCAGTCGCAGCGCCTCCAGTGGGATGGCCCCGCCGCCGGCGAACATGTCCAGCACGCGCGGCCGGGGCGCGCGGCCAGCCTCGATGTCCGTCGCCGTGACCCTGCCGCCAGTGAACTTGAACTCCGCGACCCAGGCGGGCATCTTGTCGGTCTTGCGCCCCTCGGCCAGTTCGGCCGTCAGGCGATCGGCGTGGGCCTCCAGGATGTGCTGCTGTGCCTGCTGGATGGCCCGCGGGTCGCCAGGGTACTTGCACAGTCGCTCGACGAACTCTCCGGCCGCCTTGCGATTCAGGCCCTTCTTGGCCCCATTCTTCCAGTTTTCCAGTTTCTTGGGGTCGCTGACATTCTGCACGCCGTGGATCGGCAACTCGCCGTTGACCCATCGGTCTGCCGGCACCAGCGCGCCGTACACCGCCGCCCGACATGCCACCAATGGCCGCCGTGCCCACCATAGGTGCAGCGTCGAGATGTGTCCCTTGCGGACGGACTTCTCCCGCGAGGCCTCGGCGCTGATGGCCTCGATGGGCAGGTAGTCTTCTATGAGACGAGTATCCGGAGATGTCACGCAGCGGACTCCTCTCCCGAAACTGGTTGTTGTTTGGCCGTCTTGAGTTTCGTCAATTCTTCCTCAAACTTCTCTCTTGTCGCTCGTTGTTGTCGCGCCATCTCCGCAACGATCTGCTCATAGGTCCATCCAGGGGATATGGCGGCAACACCAGCACCCGCAGCCACTCTTTTTAAGTCTTCATCCCCTTCAGCGGGTAAAATAAGACAGACAATATCTGACACGTCAAAGGCGAAGTCTCCGCATACCCGCCATTCGCGTTCCCAGGTGAAATCATATTTTTCGTGCATCGCGTTTAGAAGTGGAAGCAGCCGCCAGCTAAAATCATTGAAATTATCGGCCGAGGCGCGAGCGAACAAGGCGTCTGCTCCGACACGATGAAACATATTGCCTTGGTAACTATTGATGTATATTGCTGGTTGAGCACCCTTTTCGATTAGGAACCGCTTCCTGAAAACCAAGCCGTATGGCTGAAACTCAATATCCCTTCCTTCAATGTGCCCAATGACTTGGTGGATCTGATGGAGTGGGATTTCAGTGAAGCAAACGACCTTGAATTGATTCTGTATGTCTTGAGGCACCCCATTTAACTTCTTCCCGTGAAGGCAATGTGCATTGCGAGCCTCGACTTTCCTACCTTTTAGAATAGAAATGAGGTTAGATCGAGCGGATCGATAGGTGTTCTCCTCAAGAATCTCAGCCAAAGCCTTATCACCGTGGTCTCTGGTTAGGTGGATAACAAACCGTGATATGTCTTCTCGTTTGTCTGTAACATTTGTTTTGTCAACTGGGCTCATATATCACTCCTTCTTGTGAGTAATCATTGTTCGTCAAACATTCTGAGATCACTTTGGAACTTCCGCAATGCCTTGCGTGCCCGCCCGCGAAAACGGTTCGCGCCGGAGTACCAGTACTTCTGGAACTGCTGGTGTAGATTGGCGTGCTTAAAGTAGGCTGACGGGTCCTGAGCTTCGCTGCCCTTGCCCCGCTTGGCCCTATAGAAGGAAGAAGTTGCGTAGAAAACCCAATCAATGAATCGGTCCAACCCAATCAGGGCGTCGTAGAAAGTTGGGCGTTCGGCTATGCGTAGGAATAGTTCGCGTCCTGGATTACGGCCGATGATTTCTCGCACCTGGGACCAGACGAAATGCAGTGCCAACCAGCGAGCGTACGCCCGTTCAGCCTTTCTGGAGGCGTAATACCGCACAAAGCGATCCAGCCACACATGCATAAGGTACTCTTTTGCCGGTCGGTCGCAGAAGATGCGCCGGTAACGTTCATCCTCAAACAGCCCCTCCTTGCCCAACCTCACGACGATGGGGTCAAACTCGCATGCCGCGACAGCCTTGGCCAAGTCCTCCTTCTTGACCTGAAAACGCCCGGATGTGCCAAACAGTCGACGGACCTCGGACTTTGCCTGCCGTTTGCGGAGGTACTGGTAATTGAGACGACGGAACTCTCGCTCAATCCGCACCTGCTCACGATCATTGGCACGGAGGTCGGACTGCAATATCTCGTTCTGCCAGTTCGTGGCCGCGACGATGTCGCTGACCAAGGCATCGAACCTAGACCAGCCGTCAGCATCCCCCCGCGGGATGGCGATCACACGCACCAGAACGCTGGCCTTACTCGAACCGTACTCCTTCAGCATGCGCGTCGTCTGCTGTCCATTGATGATCTGCGGGTTGAAGGTTCGGAGGACTTCACTGCCGCGCTCTTCGATTTTCCGGGCACCGTCGCAGACTACGGTCACACCGTTGTTGTAGTACCAGAAATTCTCCGGCTGCTTCTCCAGGGTGTGCTTCATCCCCCGGTTGATGTCCGTATTGCCGAGAAACCCTCGGATGTTCCGGGCAAACAGGCGCACACCAGCCTTGGCGAACAACCTGCCAACATCAGCACCGACCATTGAGAATATCCAGGATTCGATCCCACGAGACTCGTCATAGCGTTTGACGATCCCGCCACCCCGGATGCCGTCGCCCGTTTCGATCTGTAGGTCCAGCGACGGAACGGGCGGAGCTCCATCCAGATAGTCGCAGGCCAGGTTAATTACCTCGCGACGGTTGAAGACGCTCAGTTCAACGGGGCCGTCAGCCTGTTCGGCGCGGGACTGAGCCTCTGCCTCCAAGCCGCTGCTTACCTTCCCGCCTGTCACGAAGTACATGTGCAGGTCGTAGCCACGCCGCTTCAGATATCCACGTACTTCCGACAAGCGCGTCTTCACCAAGGGGTTCGCATCCAACAGTACTTTATTGAAGGCGTCCTTGGGGCCATGTAAGGCCACCGCCAGGTCCGCAAGGGCAATCAGGTCTGACCGCCCCTCGGTCGGCGGGTTTGTGCTCGCATGGTACTTGCCTTGAATGATGAAGGCCTTGCGATTCGGGTGGTCGACGTAAATCGCGTCGGCTCCTTTGTCACCGCTGCCCCCGGTGATTGACTCGGCAGCCGTTTTCTCGTCATCTACGAGGAATGCCTGGAGGAACCAGAGCACAAACGCGTTGTCTGGCAAGAAGTCCGGGCGCTTCCGCAGGACCTCATTCACCTCGCTTTTGAGCGTACCGATGTCGATCGTGTGTGTCATATCAACCCCTTACATGCCTGGATTGCCTGTGCCGGCACAGAGAACATCCTAGCCAGCACGATTTCCTTCTTTGCGTGATCGAGCTTTTCGGCCGGGTTGTGGATGCGGACCAACTCGTGGCCGGCCTCCAGTGGGTCCCAGACGACGTAGAGCCAGTAGGTCGGCCCGAGCTGCTGGGCCTTGTACCACTCGTTGACAGTGAGCTGGATGTCATTGCCGCGGGTGTAGCCCTTGACCTCAATGCGGCGGACTTCAATCTGGCCGGTGGTGGCATCGGTGACTCGGTGAGCGCGGATGTCGAATCCGATTTTCTGCGAGCCGACTCGCTCGATGCACTCCCGCTGAAATCCGTCGGCCACCAGATGGTCAATGACGATCTCTTCGGCCCGCAGTTCTTTCTTACGGCGCAGGTCTACGTCTGGCTCACGGCCGAGGGCACCAAGCTGCGCGGCCACATCGCCATCGGTAAGGACGATGGCCGTCGCCAGGTGACGGACGGGACCGGTGCGGGCGATCTGGAGGCGTTCCAGACCGGCCATTCGCTCCCGCTTGGTCCGCTCCAGGTCGTCCAAGTACTTTTTGGCCTCGTCGGCCGCGAGCTTGTACTCCGGCCGGGTGCCCAGTTCGGACATCAAGGACATGTAGCGTTCCTGGGCCTTCTTCATGCGGGCCGCAAACGATCGCTCCAGGTAGTCTCGGATCACGGCGGCGAAGCCCTGGCGATCCTGCTGGCATTTCTGCCGGCACTGGAGTTGGTAGCTGCTCTTGAGGAAGTCGGAGGCCGGAGTCGGATCAATCGAGTCTGTATGTTCCACCGGGCGCGGGTGCGGGGGAAGGTCCAGTAGGACATCCGCCGGCACGACCTCGAAGCGACCAGCCTCTTCGCGGACGGCGACGACTTCCCCATAGAGGGGCGTGTCCGTGCCGCGGCTATCCTTGCCCTTGATGGTTATCTCGAAGAAGTGCAAGTGATATGGCGCGCCAGCCTGTAAGTCCAGGAACAAGGCCGTCCCACCCTGCGCGGACGAAAGGAACTCATTAAGCTTTTCGTCTACGGCGGCGTAAAGCGGATGGCCCGGGCCGACGAGAACCGCGTCGATGTGCTGGTCCTGGTCGAGCACCACCTTGTCGAAGGTGAGTTTGCGGTACTCCGATTCGGCCTTGCCCAGCCGGCGGACGGCAACCAGCCGCTCGGATCGCAGGTCGGCCAGGACATGCTCGATGCGCCAGAGGCCGTCAGCGCGCGGTTCGACCCGCAGGCCAATCCGCTTGGCGGCGGCGACAAACTGCTCGCAGACGTAGCGAGGCATAAGCCGGC
>CAZYDC010000002.1:23186-27952 GCA_964646065.1 uncultured Planctomycetaceae bacterium
GAAAACCGGAGAAGTCCACGTGCCCGCGGGCCAGGGCGATGCCGGTGGCCTGCTCGTAGGCCCGGAGCTTGTCGGGGTCTATGCGGTCGATCTGGTCGAGATAGTCCTCCAGGCGGCCGGGATCGACGGCAGCCTCGCGGAGCATCTCGGGAAGGTTGATGTCGTTGAGAGTGAGTATCTCGCCGATCACATCGAAGACGCGCCCGGCGAGAGACTGCTTCATTATCTCCAGCTTCTCCAGCAACCGCTGGAGGATGCGGCCCTCGACAATGCTGTCGCCACTTTCACCCTCGGTGGCCACGAAGTTAAAGGCGTAGCACTCGTCCCGCTGGCCGATGCGGTGGATGCGGCCGAGTCGCTGCTCCAACCGGGTAGGGTTCCACGGCATGTCGTAGTTAATCATGAGGTGACAGAACTGGAGGTTGATGCCTTCGCCGGCCGCCTCGGTGGCGACACAAATCTGAACCTGCGTACGGAATGCCTCCTGGGCCCGTTTGCGTTCGTGGGGGTTCATGCCGCCATGGATCTCGCAGGTGGTGTAGCCCCACTTGCCCAGGTGCTCGCGCACATAGTTCAGTGTGTCGCGATGCTCGGTGAACAGGAGCAGTTTCCCGCGGCCATCCTGGACTTCGGAGAACTGGGCGCGTTCAAGGCATTTCTTCAAGGCCTTGAGCTTTGAGTCGTTGGCAGCCTCGCGAACCAGGCGGGCCTGTTCGACGAGGTCCTTCAGGGCGGCTATCTCGGCCCGAAGCTGGTCGAGCTCTTGTGCAGCCGTAAAATCGTCAATCAGCACATCGCGATCGGCGTCATCCAAGTCATCCTCGTCCTGCTCGGCGTCAACCAAGTGGCCCTGAAGGGCTGCCAGTCGCTTGGCCCGTTGAGCCGGCGAGAGCTTCTCCAACTCGTCCAGTAGTTCCGACTGCTTGCGAAGACGGCGTTTCAAGGACTCGTGGATGGCGCACGCTGAGCTGGCCAAGCGGCGCTGGAGCACTGTGCGGGCCAAGGCGGCGGATGTGCGGCGCTGACCGGTCTGCTGAGGGATGAACTCGTTGATGTAGGCGGTGACAGCCTTGTAGAGGGCGAACTCGTCGGCGTTGAGTGTGAACGGGACCGTGACGGCATGGCGGTCGGGGAAGAGCCGGCCGCCGTTCATGTCCTTCAGGTCTTCCTTCAGGCGACGAAGGGCCCAGGGGCAGTCGTCGCCCAGACGAAGAATATCGTTGCGAATATCCGATGCCTGCTGACCGACCTTGTTCGGCTCCGGGAACAGGTCAGGATCGAGCAGACGCAGGAAGTGGGCGAACCTGTCCTCATCGCCGTGGTGCGGTGTCGCCGTAAGCATCAGGAGGTGGTCGCACTGGCTGGCCAGCTTCCACGCCAGATCGTACCGCTTGGTGGAAATCACGCGGGGTTCGCGCCCCGCGCTGCCGCTACCGGTGCGGGCCGAGCACTTGTGGGCTTCGTCGATAATCACGAGATCCCAGTGCTGTTGCCAAATTCGCTCGCGCACGTCGTCCTGCTTGGCATAGTCAATGGACGCGATGATTTGATTACTTCGCTGCCAAGGATTGGATAGCTGCTGTTGGTCAACGGCAGCGAAGATCATGTCGAATGTCTCGCCGAACCACCTCTGCATCTCGTCCTGCCACTGGATGGTCAGCGGGGCGGGGCAGAGAATGAGCACGCGGTCGATGGCTTCGCGGAGCTTGAGCTCCTTGATAAGAAGACCGGCCATGATGGTCTTGCCAGCCCCCGGGTCGTCCGCCAGGAGGAACCGCAGGCATGGTTGGGGCAGCATCTTCTGGTATACGGCCTCGATCTGATGTGGCAGCGTGCGGATGCCAGACAGGCTCACAGCGAACTGGCGGTCATGGGCGTAGGCCAGGCGGATGCGTGCCGACTCGACCAGTAACTGAAGGTCTTTGGGATCGACGGTTTTGGAACTGGGTTGTGCGCCAACCAGTGCAGCTAAGGTGACCGCCTCATCCGCGGATATTACAACCTCCTCGATCCCACCGTCCGGAAGGCGGACGCGGCACTCATAGCCGGCCCCCAAACGCCGAGTCTCCTCTAGCACGACGAGCGTGTCAAAGTGGCCTGGCATAGGCACAGACTGGCCGATCGGAAATGTCGGAGTACACTCACTCATCAACAGAATTATCCAAACGTCCTGCACGGCCGCTTCAACATCCCGTTACAAAAGGCGAACCGAGGGGCGAGAACTCGTGCAGCCGGCCCCCGGTGGTGACAATCCATCGCCTGGAACGGCAGTGCAAGATGAACATTGGGAAGTCTACCCGTTTCATGGGCGACTCGCAATGCTTTAGCTCTTGCCTGGAATTGACGTGCGAGAGCAGATGGAAATGACGTTGAGTCTGCCGCACTAGGATTTGGGAAACGACAACTGACCAAAGCCCACCTCGTGCTCCTCTTGACGCTGGCGAGTGTCTAGGCGATACTCATGCAATCGATATTAGGCGTACCAACGTCGGATGGCGATAAGCAATGGGTGCTGACCGCCGTGTTAACGTGTCACGACTTGGGCGACATGCTCCTTCGGAGACTTCTAAGGCGTGGCGCAAACAACGACAATCGAATGGACCGAAACCACCTGGAACCCAGTCATCGGCTGCACAAAGGTCAGCCCGGGCTGTGTCCACTGCTATGCTGAACGTATGGCCCACCGGCTAGTTGCTATGGCGAAGGCTGACCGAGAGGCTGGCCGAAATGCCGGCAAGAAGGCTACGTACCTGAACGTCGTGGGTCGTGACGGTGCCTGGAATGGCAAGGTATACCTGGACGAGCAAGCTGTCGAGACACCCCGCAGGTGGCGTTCCCCCCGGATGATTTTTGTAAATTCGATGGGTGATCTCTTTCATCACGGTGTATCTTTGGAATTCGTGCGTCGCGTATTCACCGTGATGAATGGCTGTCCGCAGCACACGTTCCAGATTCTGACCAAGCGGCCCGAAAGAGCTGCCAGGTTTTCATCTAAGCTGCAGTGGACTCCCAACATCTGGATGGGAGCAACGGTGGAGACCGCTGATTTCACATGTAGGGCAAAGCACATCCAGGAAACAGGCGCGAAGGTCAAGTTCCTTTCCGTTGAGCCTCTCCTGGGACCGATCCCAAAGCTTCCCCTCACCGGCATTGACTGGGTGATCGTCGGCGGCGAGTCGGGACCTGGCGCACGGCCCATGCTGGCGGACTGGGTTCGGCAGATACAGAAACGATGCGTTGAACACAAGGTGCCGTTCTTCTTCAAGCAATGGGGCGGCATTGACAAGAAGGCAAACGGGCGAACGCTCGATGGACGAACGTGGGACGAAATGCCGTTTATTCGTCTTCACACGGGGAACCAATAAGGATGTCCGATCCCAAAGACACGATCTACGAGGCCGACCCACACACCAGGGCAAAGCACGCAATCCTGCGAGAATATCTGAAGCGATGGCTGCCCATTCTTTCGCGGCAGGCCAGGAATGTGGGGAGCGAGCAACGGCTGCTATATGTTGACGGGTTTGCAGGGGCTGGTGAGTACACCAACAATGTGCAGGGCAGCCCCTTGGTGGCGATTGAGGCGGCAGCACAGCACAGCCACGATTTCACCGTCCCGATAGTTTTCGTCTTCATCGAACAGCGGAAAGATCGCGTGGACCACCTGAGAACCCTCATTGCCACCAAGAAGCACCCCATTTTGGGCACCAAGCAATTGGTGGTCAAGCCTATCGAAGGGGACTGCGAGACGGAAGTCCTGCGGATCATCGGCGAGCATGAGAAGAAGGGACATAAGCTCGGTCCAGCGTTCTTTTTCCTCGACCAGTTCGGATACTCGTCGTTCTCAATGAATCTGATTCGGCGAATCCTGAGCGAGGATGTGTGCGAGGTGTTCTCTTACCTGAATTGGAACCTGCTGCATCCGTTCATGACCGACCCGACGAAATGGGCGGGAATCACCAAGGCGTTTGGCGGCGATGAATGGAGGTCTGTGCTGGACCTGCACGGCCAAGTGAAGGAGGAACGATTCAAGGACGTGTACATGACGGCCCTTCATGACCGCGGCGTGGCGAAGTATACGTTTCCGTTCGCCATGAGGGATGAGCACGACCGGGTGATCTATTGGCTGTTTTTCTGCACGAACAACATACGCGGCCTGGAAGAGATGAAGAGGGCCATGTGGACGGTGGACCGTTCGGGCGGCTTTGAGTTCTCGGACAAGCACTCAGCGCAGATGGGCAAGCTGTTCAGCGTGGATGACGAGTGGCTCGCCAATCACCTGTTTGCCGAACATGAGAATGGGGTTTTGACCGTGGACGATATCCGCAAGTACGTGCTGACCAAAACGCCGTGCCACAGTTTCCGCGATGCGTTGGCGATTTTAGAGCGGACTGAGCGGCTGGACCCGGTCGATCCACCAAACGGTCGCCGTAGGTACACGTTCTCCGACGAGAGCATGAGAGTGCGGTTTGTACACAAAGCCAAACCCCAACCAAAGACTCTCTTCGAATGAAGCATATTTTATCTATAACCCACGATAGCGTATGAACTTGTTGTGAGTTAGCACCCCAGATCGAAGTCCGCATCGATGCTGCCCACCTCTTGCCCCTGACCAGGCCCCTTTGATGCGGTCATAATCTTCTGTGACACATGGGACCCGCCATCGCCCTTGCGGACACCGAGACCATGGAGATCACCATGGCTCGGCGGTTATGTGGCTGATATGGAACGACCCTTGTCAAACAGATTCACGTTAATTTTAGAAAAAT
>CAZYDC010000003.1:0-23633 GCA_964646065.1 uncultured Planctomycetaceae bacterium
GAAAGGTCCGGGGTATTTGACGATATCGTTGGCCAGCAGCTTCGACGCCAAGCGGGCCGAGGCCAAGTCGCCGGCAATCCTGGCGGCCCGGCTCGCGGCCGGCGTGACCGAGCGAAACTGGGGCGGGCTGCAACAGCGGCACGAAGCGTGGTGGGCGGAGTTCTGGAAAAAGTCGCAGGTCCGCTGCCAGGACCGGCGTCTGGAGGGGCTTTGGGCGATGGGGCTGTACGCGCTGGGCTCGGCCACCAGGCCCGACAAGTCGCCGCCGCATTTGCAGGGCATCTGGAACCAATTCGACGTGCCGTCCTGGCAGGCCGACTATCACTTCAACGTCAACGTGCAGGAGTCGCATTGGCCGGCGTGCTCGTCCAATCATCCCGAACTTCAGGAGGCCCTGGTCCGCGTGCTGGTACATGACTGGCGCGACGAGCTTCGCCGTTTCGCCCGCGAGCAGTACGAAGCACCCGGACTGGCGGTGCCCTTCTGCACGGACTGGCGAGGCCGGGGCATCGGCGGTTGGCCGCTCGCGGCGGAGTGCTGCAACACCGCGTGGGCCGCACAGCACGTCTGGTGGCAGTGGCTGCACACGCGCGACCTGCGGCGACTGCGGAAAGAGTTCTTCCCGTTCCTGCGCGAATGTTGCGAATTTTACCGGCACATCCTGCATCGGCGCGAAGACGGCCTGTTCCACGTCGAACTTTCCCACTCGCCCGAGCAGGACTGGTTCAACGCCGACGGCAGCAGGCTGATCCTCTTCGGCCGCGATCCGGCCATCGACATTTCGATGCTGCGGTACCTCTTCGGAGCGACGGTCGAGGCTGCCGAAATCCTGGGTCTGCGCGACGAGTTCGTCGACGGTTGCCGAGTCGTGCGCGACCACCTGCCGCCGCTGCCGACCTACGAGCTTGGGCCTGACCTGAAGATCACGGCCCCCTACCCGTTCGGACTCGCCTACGATGCGCCGGCTTGGTGCAAGGGCAAGTTCCTGATCGACCAAGCCGTGGGGTTCTTCGAGAAGGGTGACGCGCCCGGCTGGGTGCCCTGCTCCCACCGCCATCCCAGCCGCCTGACGCCGATCTTCCCGTGCGAGGACATCGGCCTGCACTCGGACGCCCAAACGCTGGCGATGGGACGGCGGTCGTTCGAGGAGTTCCGCGGTTACGGCAACAGCAATTACACGGGTTGGTCGCTGGCCTTCCAGGCGTGCATCGCCGCCCGCCTGGGGCTGGGCGACGACACGCACAAGATTCTGACGCGGCTGCTCGACTCGTACGGTTTCGCCGGCGGACTGCTCAGCCACGACAGCATTCGCGGCGAGTACGGCCACCGCAACAACGTCGGCGGGGTGTTCCAGACCGAGGCGATGTTCGGCGCGGCGGCGGCGGTGAACGAGATGCTCCTCCAGCACACCGGCGGCGTCACACGGCTGTTCCCCGCGGCGATCGCCGGGCAGTGGGCCGAGTTCCACAACCTTCGCGCGCCGGGCGGCATCCTTGTCAGCGGCAAATGGGACGGCCGGCAAACCGTCGAGGCCAGCCTGCGAACCGAGCACGACGTCGAGGTGCGCCTAGCCAACCCATGGCCGGGGCAGACCATCCTGCTGCGATCCGGCCGGACGAGGCCGATGAGGCTCGGCGGCGAAGTGCTGACCTGGCCGGCGTCGGCAGGCGCGGAATATAGTCTGCGGGCGAAGGTTTCGGTATGATGGAGCCTATGGAAACAATCGCGGCAACCCCCAAACGCCATCGCCTCCGTCTGGCCATCGCGCTGGCATTGGCGCTGGGCGGGCTGGGAATCGGCGGATATTACTACAAGACATACGCCATCGATTCCAATTTCGCCGTCGTGATTCCAGGCAAGGTCTACCGCTCAGGCCAACCGCAGCCGGACCAGCTTAAAGGCTGGGTCGATGAGTACCATGTCCGCACGATCGTCAACCTGCGCGGAAACAACATGGAAGAATGCAAGAAGGAGGCCTCGCAGGCCGCGGAGATGAAAGTTGTTTATGTCCCCATCGCCTTGAGCGCCAAGCGCCCGGCCACGAAACCGGAGCTCGCCGAGTTGATCGCGGCCCTGGACAAACCCCAGCCCATCCTTCTGCACTGCCGGGCCGGAAATGACCGCAGCGGCCTGGCGTCCATGCTCGCCGTGCTGGCCCTGGGGCAAACCGACTACGCCGCCGCGCGAAAGCAACTCCGAACGCCCCTGTGGCGAGGCGCCAACGAAAAACACATCAGCGACACCATCGTGATGTACGAACAATACTGCGCGGACAAAAAGCTCGACCCCAACAATTGGCCGCAATTCAAGACCTGGGCCGCCGACGTTTACAACCCGCCCGTGAAGGAATCACAAGGCGCACAACCGGCGGAGTAAAAAGCGAAAGGCGAGGAGCGAAGGGCTGATGGGTGCCATGCCCAAGTCCGCGCGGGCATGTGAATGCCGGGCGATCATGCCCGCGCGGACTTGGGCATGGCACCCTGATCCGTCAGTTCAGCGACGATGGAACATCAGTAATTCTCCGGCAGTTCGACTTTCATGCCTTTGAAATCGTGGCAGATGAAAATGAGATAGTCGTAACCGAATTCGTCCTTGGATTTCACGACGGGCAGCTTTTCCCAACTCGCGAAGACGGCTTGCAGTTGGCTGGGCAGGTCTTTGTTTTCCTCGGGCTTGTCGGTGACGAAAATCGCGTCCTGGCCGACGAAGTCTCCGTAGGTCTGCTGGCCCGCGTCATGAGCCTCTTTTTCCCAAATGTCAAACTGATTCATGCGCCGCTCCAGCCGGCCCTTGCCCTTCTGTCCCGGCGGCCGCTTCTGATAAACGCAATACGTGCGCGGGTGGCCCTGAAGATAGAAGGCCAGGCACGAGGCGATCGGATACCTGTCCGAACAGATGAAATACGGTTTGCGCACTTGCGGCCGGATGAGGTCCACCTCGGCGGCCAGGTCCGCCCAGCCGCGGATTTTTTTCATCGGGTTCGCGGCGGCCCCGAGTTGGTGAGGATCGATTCCCAGGGCGCCGCCCAGTGAAATCGCGCACGAGCGCCACAGGGCCATGGGCGCCATCGGATAGTACACCAGGGACGAGCCGACGACCGCGACGATCACGGCGGCGACGACCAGCCGTCGGATGTGTTTGTTGAAGCGGGCCAGGTCGCGCAGGTAGTACGCGGCGAATGCGATCAGGCCGGTCAGGTAGGCCGCCAGCGCCCAGTTGGGCAGCACCTCGCTCAGAAGGCTCTTGAGCACGAACAGGGCGAACAGCGGAACCGAAAACCAGAACGAAAGCCCGTCGATCTTCCGCCTCCGGATCGCCGCGAGAATCAGGAACACCAGCAGCAGCGGGCTGACCGCGCCCAATTGCCCGCCGATGAACTCCATGCAACTCGTCACGGCGTGGACCATCAGCCGCCAGATGTATTGGCGCAGCAACTCACCGGACACCGTATTGACCCCGACGCCGACGACATGCCCCATGTTATGGCGGAAGTTCGCCCCACCGTGCTGCGCGTTCCAATAGAACACCGGCGACATGACGGCCACCGACAGCAACACCGCGACGTACGGCCAGGGCGTGCGGAGATGCCGCCGACCCTCCGGCCGCGTCAGTAGGTACAACAGCGTCGAAATAAAGAACATCGCCATCGTGTACTTGGAAAGGAACCCCAGGCCGACGGTCAGGCCGATCAGCAGCCAAGGCCAGCGGGCGGTTGTCGCCATGGCCTGATGCAGCGCGAGCAGCGATGCCAACCAGAAGAAGATCAGCGGCGGGTCCGTGTTCATACCGACCGAAAACAGCGCGTAGATCGGGACGATCTGGAACAACCCCGCCGCGATCGCGCCGGCCTTTTCGTCCGCCACGCGGGCGCCCAGGCGAAACAGCAGCAAGCTGCTGAAAAACCCCAGGACCACCGCCGGGCCGCGAACCGCCAGCGCCGTTTCGCCGAAGACCTGCCGGCCCAGCCAGATGAACGCGGCCACGCCGGGGCCCTTGGTGACGTAGCTCCAATCCATGTGACGCGACCAGTCCCAGTATTGGGCCTCGTCGCCGCTGAGGTCGAACGGCCCGGAAACCACGTAGTACAGGCGGAACAAACTCATCGCCGCCAGCGCGAGCATCAGCACGACGACGTGCGGCCGAGCGCCCCACCGCAAGATCCCCCTGGCCGCGACGGTCGTAAGGAGCAGGCTCAAGATCATGGCCGGGATCTGCTCAGCCAGCAGCCCCCAGGCGAGCGCCGCCAGGGCGACGCAGACCAGTCCCGCCACGGCCAAGCGGGCATAGGTCGGCGAGGGCGCAGCCTGGCCCAGGTCCCGCGAGGGATCGGAGTGGATCTGATTCAGGTCCGCATGGTCCATCAAAACTCCTAAGACACCCCCAAGAAGACTTGGGGGTGCCACCAGCCAACAAAAAAACCCACGAACCATGTTCGTGGGTTTTGTTATACCGGATTATCCTCTGGAATTCACGCTTGGCCCGCGCTGGACTTACGCGCCGGCCGCCTCGGGAGGGGTTTCTTCCGTCGGGGCTTGCTCGACCGTCTCGGTCGTGGCAGGCTGCTGGGCCTGGGCCTTCTCGGCTTGGGCCGCCACGCCGGCCTGGGCGGCCTGAGAGGCGGCGATTCGCTTGACCCGGTCGCGCCGGCGGCGTCCGCCCACGGCGGCGGTTTCACCGGCGGCCTTGGTCTCCTCGACCAATTGCAGCAGCGACTGCTTGCCCGCGTCGCCGATCCGCCGTTCGGCCAGGCGGATGATGCGGGTGTAACCGCCGTTGCGGGTCGCGTACCGCGGGGCGATTTCGGAGAAGAGCTTCTGCACCACGCTCTGGTCCTGAATCTCGCCCTCGTTGTTGGCGATGGCGCGGTCGTTGAGGGCCGCGATGACCTGCCTCCGGGCGTGCAGTGTGTTCTTCTTGGCGACCGTGATCAGCCGCTCGATGAACCCGCGAAGCTCCTTGGCCTTGACGTTCGTGGTGCGGATCGCACCATGCTCGATCAGCGAGGCGGCCATGTTCCGCCGCAGCGCCTTTCGGTGGCTGGTGCTGCGGCTGAGTTGTTTACCGACGTTCCTGTGACGCATACGACAACCTTTTTATCTGCGGCCGGCGGGCCCGTACGGGCTGTCCGCCGCCTGGTGTTAGTCCTTATCCGGCGATTCCTGGATCACGGGCTCCGACGCCGGCGCCCCCGAGGAGGGAACGTTCATTCCCAGCCCCATGCCGAGGTCCTGAAGCTTGCGCTTCACTTCGCGGAGCGAGGTCTTTCCGAAACTGCGAATCTTGAGCAGTTCGGATTCGGCCATGCCCGCCAATTGCCCCACGGTCTCGATCTTGGCGGCCTCGAGGCAATTGTTGGCTCGCACGCTGAGCTCCAGTTCATGCACCGACATGGCCAGCTTCTTCTGCAATTCGGTGTCCACGTCCTGCTGGGCCTCAGTGGCGGCCGATTCCACGATCTGCTCGCCCACCTCGAAGTACTGCACGAACGGGTTGAGGTGCTTTCGCAAAATCTTGGCCGCCTCAACCATCGCCATTTCCGGCGTGACCGTGCCGTTGGTCCAGATTTCCAGGACCAGACGGTCGTAGTTGGTCTTCTGGCCGACGCGGGTGTCCTCCGTCCGGTATCGCACTCGCGTTACCGGCGAGAAGGACGCGTCCAGGAGGATTTTCCCGAGTTCCTGATCCACCTCGGGGTCGATCAGTTCTTCGGCCGGGACAAACCCCCGGCCGGTCTGGACCACCAGGTCCATCTCGAACGCCACGTTGTCCGTCAGCGTCGCCAAGAGCAGGTCTTTGTTGACGACCTCGATCGCCGGATCGCTTTCGATCATGCCGGCCGTGATCGGGCCCTTGACTTCGCTCTGCACGCGAATGGTTCTGGAACCTTCCGCGTGCGACTTGACGATGAGGTTCTTGACGTTCAGGATAATGTCGGTCACGTCCTCGAGCACGCCCGGCAGAGGCATGAACTCATGCCCCGCCCCGGCGATCTTGACGCTCGTGACAGCCGCACCTTCCAGGGAACTCAGCAAAATGCGCCTCAGCGCATTGCCGACCGTGATGCCGAAACCGCGCTCGAAAGGTTCCACAGAGAACCTTCCGTACGTCGGCGTGCTTACTGCCTGATCACTAACCACACGCGTAGGCAATTCCAGGCCGCGCCACCGTATTCGCATTGACCTTGCCTCCGTCCTTTCGGACTGAAAAGGGTTCGGGATAAATTCGTTTAGCAACCGTTACCCGCGAGGGTTACTGGCTGCACATTTCCACAATGAGCTGCTCTTCCACCGGCATCATCACGTCTTCGCGGCTGGGCTGCGCCAGGATATCCGCTTCCAACTTGACCATGTCCAGCTTGAGCCAGTTCTGAACGTGCGGCTCGCCCAACTCTTCGATTCGTGAGCGGATGAGCTTCTTGGACTTCTCGGCATCTTTGACGGTGATTTTGTCACCCACGCGAACCGAGTAGCTGGGGATATTGACGCACCGGCCGTTCACGTGGATGTGACCGTGCACAATCGTCGTCCGGGCTGAAGCGCGGGACGGCGCAAAACCCAGCTTGTACAGCACGTTGTCCAGCCGCCGCTCCAGAAGGCTCAGCAGGGCGGCGCCCGTGTTTCCCTTCTGGTGCTCGGCCTGGTGGAAATACTTGATGAACTGCTTCTCATAAACGCCGTAATAGCGTTTGAGTTTCTGTTTTTCTCGCAGCCGGAGACCATATTCGCTGCCGCGGCCCTTGCGCCAGTTGTGCTGCCCTGGCGGGAAATTCCGCCATTGCCGCTCCATCGGGCACTTGGCCGTTTCGCAGCGCGCGCCTTTGAGCATGAGTTTCATGCCCTCCCGGCGGCAAAGCCTGCATTGCGGTCCTGTATACCTTCCCATAGGTTCACAAACTCCTAATCGTTAAGTCACCGTTCCGGGCTGTGTGTGCGATGCGGGAAAACATCGCGCTGTCAGCCTCTCAAAGCCCGCGGGCCACAAGCCCCAGGGCGCTGGCCGCAAATCAGACGCGGCGCTTTTTCCGGGGGCGGCACCCGTTGTGAGGAATCGGCGTGATATCCTCGATCGACACGATCTTCAGCCCCGCCGCCTGCAGGGCCGTGATGGCGCTCTCGCGCCCGCTGCCCGGGCCCTTGACCCGGACTTCCACTTCGTTCAGGCCCATCTTGCGGGCCTTGCTGGCCGCCTGCTCCGCCGCACGCTGCGCGGCGAACGGAGTGCTCTTGCGTGAGCCCTTGAACCCGCTGGTCCCGGCGGATTCCCGGACCAGCGTGTCGCCGTTGGTGTCGGTGACGGTGACCAGCGTGTTGTTGAACGTCGCCTTGACGTACACGATGCCTCGCGAAACGCTGCGGCGAATCTTCTTCTTGGCCGCGGGGGCCGCAGCGGGGGCGCCCGCTTCGGCGCCCTTCTCGGCGGAACCTTTCTCCGGCTTCTCGGCGGGAGTTTTTTCCGGCTTCTCGGCCTCGGGTTGTTTTCCTTGTTCTGCCATGTTTTACCGCATCTCCTTGACGGATTTCTTTCCGGCGACGGTCTTGCGCGGTCCCTTGCGGGTCCGGGCGTTGGTCTTGGTGCGCTGCCCGCGAACCGGCAGCCCTCGGCGATGGCGCATCCCGCGATAGCAACCGATGTCGCGAAGGCGGGCGATGTTCTGCGTCACCTGGCGCCGAAGCTGGCCTTCGATCACGTAGTCGGTGTCCAGCAGGATCGCGATCTTGGATAACTGGTCTTCGGTCAGGTCCTTGGCCCGCGTTTGCGGGTCGAAACCGACCTTCGCGCAAACGTCCTTGGCCACCTTGGGCCCGACACCGTAGATGTATTGCAACGAAATCAGGGTCGGTTTGTCGTTCGGAATGTCAATACCTGCCACACGAGGCATATCTTCTTACTCCTTGGCGGGGGGGCCTCTCAGCCCTGCCGCTGCTTGTGCTTGGGGTTCGTGCAAATCACCCGCACCACGCCCTTGCGGCGGACGACCTTGCAATTTTCGCACATCCTTTTCACGGAACTTCGAACTTTCATCGCTTCACTCCGCATGTAGCATGGCCATCTTGGCCATAAGTCCCACGGGCATCTTGCCCGTGGTGTGCTTTTTCTGTTTCTTATTTCGCACGACTATCACAACGCCGACGGCCAAGACACGGGCGAGACGCCCGTGATACTCATGGGCAAGATGCCCATGCTACGCTTTCACACATCGGGCGTCCATCATCCGGTCAGCACGGTCACGCCATGGGCGGTAATCGCCACCGTGTGCTCAAAATGGGCCGAAGGCTTCCCATCGCGAGTCACGACGGACCAGCCGTCGGGGGCGTACGCAACGCCCGAAGAACCCATGTTTACCATCGGCTCCACAGCCAGCACCAACCCTTCGGTCAGCATGATATCGCGAGCCTGCAACTCTCGCGAGACGAAGTTGGGCACCTTCGGCTCTTCGTGCATGTCCTGCCCGATACCGTGGCCGACAAACTCGCGCACGACCGAAAAACCTTCGCCTTCGACGTATTCCTGCATCACACGGGCGACCGTGGTCCATTTCTCGCCAGGCCGGCACATGCGAATCGCCAGGTCCAAGGCGTTTCGGGTCACGTCCACCAACTGGCGGACCCGCGGCTGCGCCTGACCGACGACAAAGGTCGTCGCCGCGTCGCCGCACCAGCCTTCCAACCTCGCGCCGAAATCGACGCTCACGATGTCGCCCTCGCGAATCGCCCGCTTCGAGGGAATCCCATGCACCACCACCTCGTTGAGGGAGGCACAGATGTTTCCCGGGAACGGCCCGGCATGACCGCGGCCCGGAACCCCCTTGAACAGGCAGGTCCCGCCAAGCTCGCGGCAAAGCCGGTCGGCTTCGGCATCCAATTCTTCTGTTGTCACGCCCGGAGCCACAATCTCTCCGAGGCGGTTGAGCACCGCGTTCACAATGCTTCCGGCCTTGCGCATCTTTTCTATCTGCTGCGGTGTCTTGAGCCTGATGGCCATCGGCAATCGATCCTCAAGCGGACGGCCGCAGGCTTTCCAAAGCCTGAATCGTGACCGCCGTCACGTCGTCCACATCCAGCGTGCCGTCTATTTCCACAACTTTAACGCCCGGACGGCTCCGGTAGTACGCAATCACCGGCTCCGTCTGACGGTAATAGGCCGCCAAGCGATTCCGAATCGTCGCTTCCTTATCGTCTTCTCGGAACAACAGCTTCACGTGGCAGTCGTCGCAAAGTTCTTCAATTTTGGGCGGCATGTTCGTCACGTGATAAATCTTGCCGCACGTGGTGCAACTTCGCCGGCCTGTAATTCGCTGGACCACCAGCTCGTCGTCGGCCGTCATCACCACCACGGCGTCCAGCGGTTTATTCGCCTTGGCCAACTGCTCGTCCAGCGCCGCCGCCTGCGAGACCGTCCGAGGAAACCCGTCCAGCAGCAGCCCGCCAACGGCGGAACTTGCCGCGATGGCCTTGGCCATGATCTGGACGACCGTCTCGTCCGGGACCAGCGCGCCGGCGTTCATGTACTCGGCCAGCTTCCGGCCCAGCAGCGATCCACTGGCCTTCTCCGCGCGGAAGATATCTCCGCTCGACAGATGCGCCATCTGGAACTTCTGGACCAGTCGGTTGGCCTGGGTGCCTTTTCCGGCGCCCGGTGGGCCCATCAGCACGATTCTCATTACGTGTAGGCTCCCTTGATGCGGGTGCTTCCACCCAGGAAACCGCCGTAGTTACGCATGACCAGGTTGGACTCGATGCGCTGCACCAGGTCCAGCGCTACCGACACCACGATCAACAATCCGGTGCCGCCCAAAAAGGCCGACACCTGGTAATCCACGTTGGGCAACTGCGAATGCACGACCTGCGGAATGACCGCGATGGTGGCCAGGAACGCCGCGCCGCAATACGTGATGCGTTCCATCACCTTCTCCAGGTAGTCCGCCGTGCGCTTGCCGGGGCGAAGACCCGGAACGAAATGGCCCATGTCGCGAAGCTGCTCGGCCATTTCCTTCGGGCGGAACTGAACGGTCGTCCAGAAGTAGGCGAAGAAGAAAATCAGGGCCACTTCCACAACCGAATACGTAAAGGCGCCCGACTGGAACGCGCCGTGCAGCGAGTTGATCCAGGAGGAGGACCACCGCTGCTGGACCCAGCCAAGGATCACGCCCGGAAAAATCATCAGCGAACTGGCGAAGATGATCGGCATGACGCCGCCGTGGTTGACTCGTAGTGGCAGATACTGCCGTTGACTGCTGCCCGCCATGCGCCGCCCACGATACTGCTTGGCCTGCTGGATCGGAATGCGCCTCTGGCCTTGCGTGATGAGGATCGCACCGGCCACCACGAAGACGAATCCCAGCGCCAGCACAATGACTTCCATCGGGCTGATGCCCATGCCCGAACCCTGGACCATGTAGGTGTGGACGCCGTCGGCCACTCTTCCCAGCGCCCAGGGAAGGCGGGCCACGATCCCGCCCATGATGATCAAGCTGATTCCGTTGCCGATGCCGTATTCGTCAATCTGCTCGCCCAGCCACATCATGAACATCGTTCCGGTGGTCAGGCCCAGGATCCCGACGAAATAAATCAACGTCGGATGGTCGGCCGCCACCCCGGTGTCATAAATCCATTCGGGGCGGCTCCGCATCACGTTCATCCAGAACGCCGCCTGGATAATACACAGGAACACCGTCGCGTAGCGGGTGTATTCCTGAATCTTCTTGTACCCGGCGGGGCCTTCCTTCTGGAGCTTCTGGAGCGAAGGAAGCACCGTCGCCAACAACTGGAAAATAATCGCCGCGGAAATATAGGGCATGATCCCCAGGCCGAACAGCGTGGACTGGGCGAGGTTGCCCCCCGTGAACATGCCGAACGCGGCGATGGCCTGGCCCAGGCCGCCCTGCTGCGATGGGTCCTCGGAGCTTCGGGTAATCACCGCCTGGTTCAGACCCGGCAGCGGCACGTGGTATCCGACGCGGTAGATGCACAGCAAGGCCACCGTGAAGGCCAGCTTCTTGAGCAACTCGGGAATGGAGAAGATGTTCTCCAGCACCTGGCGGATTCGTGAATCGCTGATCATGCCGTAATAGAACGCGCCGCCGATCAGCAGCGCCCCGACGATCTCCAGCGCGGGCATAATCAGCAGTGAGGCGTTGGCCAGACCGGACTCCCGCACGATCTGGAGAATCTCCCCGATGGCCATATAGACCAGCCACAGGGCCAGGAAACCCAGCACCGCACCGACCGCTATTCTGAATATCCGAAAAGCCATTGCGCCGTTCCTCTGCAACTACGAGGCTTGCTGGACAGTGCCGCCGGCCTTAGAAATTTTCTCCGCCGCCGAGGTGGAGAATTTCGTCGCCACAACCGTCAAATTCTTGCTCAATTCGCCGCCGCCCAGGATCTTCACGGGCTTGGCCACGTCGGGGATCAGGCGGGCCTTGGACAAGGCCGCCGCGTCCACCGTGCTGCCCGGCTCGAATTTTTCATTCAGGTCCGACACGTTCACGACCTGGTATTCCACGCGGAAGTTATAGTTGTTGAAGCCGCGCTTCGGGCTGCGGGCGATGATCGGGTTCGATCCGCCTTCATAACCGTATCGCGTGGTCTTTCCGGTGCGGGCGCCTCGGCCCTTGGTTCCGCGCCCGGACGTCTTGCCGTGGCCGCTGCCCGTGCCGCGCCCGATTCGCTTGCGGTTGGGGTACTTCCCCGCCGCTTGTAATATTTCATTCAGCCTCATGTAAGTGTCACTCCACGCAGCTCGGCGATCTTCTGGGCGGTGCGAAGCTTCAGCAGCGCGTCCAGGCCGGCCTTGAGCAGGTTCTTGGGCGAGGTCGATCCGTACGCCTTGGACAGCACGTCATGGATGCCCGCCAGTTCCAACAGGGGGCGAAGCTTCTTTCCCGCGATCACTCCGGTGCCTTCGGAGGCCGGGATGAGGGTCACGCGGCTGGCGCCGCAACGACCCTGCACGGTGTGCGGGATCGTGTTGCCCTTGAGCTTCACCTTGTAAAGACACTTCTTGGCGTCCGCGACACCCTTGGTCACGGCGTCCGGGACCTCGTTGGCCTTTCCGTAACCCAGGCCCACGGTCCCGCGACGGTCGCCCACGGCTACAAGCGCCGCGAAGCTGAACCGACGCCCGCCCTTGACCACCTTGGCGCAACGGTAGATCTGGACGACGTTGTCTTCCAGACCCTTGTCGCTCTCAAAGAACTCCGCGTTCCGTTTTTCGTCTTGAAAAGCCACTCTTCGCTCCTGTGCCTAAAACTGAAGTCCGGCCTTGCGGGCCGCTTCTGCCAAGTCTTTGATTCGACCGTGGAACGGGTAGCCGTTGCGATCGAATACGACCTTCTTGATGCCCTTCTCGATCGCCCGGGCCGCCAGCGCGGCGCCCACGACGGCCGCCGCTTTCTTGTTTCCGCCATGCCCCGTGGGCAGTTCGGCCCGCACCGGTTTGTCCACGGTGGATGCCGCCGCAAGCGTACGGCCTTGCGTGTCGTCGATGATCTGGGCGTAAATGTTCTGGTGGCTGCGGAACACCGTCAGACGCGGGCGGTCCATCGTGCCCGAGACGTTCTTCCGCACGCGCCGCTTACGCCGCTCTCTCTGAAACAGTTTTTTGACTATCGGCTTCATGTTCTCTTGCCTTGCTTCTCTGAAATCTCAAACCCGAGATTTCGGACCTCAAATTTGAAATCTCAAATATCCTATCCACACGACGATTAAGACGTACCGGCTCCGGCGAACGCCTTTCCGACCTTGCGGCGAACGTACTCGCCGGCATAGCGAACGCCCTTGCCCTTGTAAGGCTCGGGTTTCCTGCCGCGGCGGACGCGGGCGGAAAACTCGCCCACGGCCTGCTTGTCAGGCCCGCTGACGGTAAACTTGGCGGGCTCTGTTTCGCCTCGGGCCTGCGGAACCTGCACTTCCACCTTCAGACCCGCCGGAACCTCGAAGATGACCGGGTGGCTGCGCCCGCAGTTGAGCGTGAACTTGGTGCCCTGAATCGACACGCCGAAGCCCACGCCGTAGACCTCCAGGGCCTTGGAATAGCCCTTGAGGCAGCCGTCCACCATGTTGGCGATCAGGCTGCGGGTCAGGCCATGCAGGCAGCGGCTTTCCCGCAGGTCGTCCTTGCGCTCGACGATGACGACCTTGGCGGCGGCGTCCACCTGGACGGTGATCTCAGGCCGGTGCGCCCAGGAAAGCTTTCCCTTGGGCCCCTCGACGCTGACCGTCTGTCCCGAGGCGGAAACTTTGATTCCGGCCGGGATGGGTATTGGTTTTTTTCCTATACGCGACATTTTCGACTCTCTTAGTAAACGGTGCAGAGAACTTCGCCGCTGACCTTCTGTTCGCGGCACTGGCGATCGCTCAGGACGCCCCGCGAGGTCGAGACGACGCTGATGCCCATCCCGTTCAGCGGGCGGGGCAGATCTTCCACGCCGCGGTACACCCGGCAGCCTGGCTTGCTGATGCGCTTGATCTCCGTGACGACGTCCTCTCCGGCCGGACCGTACTTCAAATACACCCGAAGCAGATCCTGCTTGTCGTCCTCGATTCGCTTGTAGTCCGCAATGTATCCCTCTTCCTTGAGCACGCGGCAGATGCCTTCGCAGGTGCCCGAGGCCAGGACATTCACCATGTCCATTCGCGCTCGCAAACCGTTGCGGATTCGGGTCAACATGTCGGCAATGGGGTCCGAAAGACTCATGTGCTTGCTTCCTTTACCAACTGGCTTTCTTGAGCCCGGGAATTTTGCCTTCATGGGCTAGGTTCCGCAGACAAATGCGGCAAATCTTGAACTTGCGATACACCGCCCGGGGGCGGCCGCAAAGCTGACAGCGACGAATCGTTCTACTCGAAAATTTCGGCGGCCTCTTGGCCTTGTTCACTTGTCCGCAAGTTGCCATGCTCAATCCTTCTTGAAGGGCATTCCCAATCGCGTCAGCAGCGCCCTGGCCTGCTCGTCATTGCGGGCGGTGGTCTGCATCGCGATGTTCATGCCCTGTGTAAATGTCACGGTTGTCGGGTCCACTTCCGGGAAGACGGTCTGCTCGGAAAGACCCATGTTGTAGTTGCCTCGACCGTCGAAACCGCCGGGGTTCAGGCCGCGGAAGTCCTTCACTCTCGGGATCGCCAGCGTCACCAGGCGGTCCAGGAACTCCCACATGCGGGCGCCCCGAAGCGTGACCTTCAGTCCAACCTTCATGCCCTGGCGGAGCTTGAAGTTGCTGATCGAGGTCTTGGCCAGCGTCACGATCGGCTGCTGACCGACGATGAGGCTCAACTGCTTGGTGGCTAGCTCCAGCTTGGCCTTGTCCGTGTCCGCGTCGCCGATGCCCATCGACACGACGATCTTCTTGAGCTTCGGAACCGCGTTGGCGTTCTTAAGCTTGAACTCTTCGGTCAAAGCCGGAACGATCTCTTGCCTGTATTTTTCCAAAAATCGCGCGCCCATCGTACACCTACTTGACTTTCTTTACCGTTCCGAGCGTCTGGCCTGACTTCTTGGCCGTTCGCTCCTTGGAACCGTCGGCGCCGATGCGGAAAGCGACCCGCGTCGGCTTGTTTGTCTTCGGATCCACCGGCAGGACGTTGGAAATGCTGATCGGCATTTCCTTCTGGATGCGCCCGCCGCGCGGATGCTGCCTCGAAGGCTTCAGGTGGCGGTACACGCGGTTCATGCCCTGAACCAGCACCTTGCCCGCGCCGGAGTCGACATTGAGGACCTCACCGGTCTTTCCCTTGTCGTCGCCGGCGAGGATCACCACCACGTCGCCTTTCTTCACATGACTCGCCATTCTAAACTACCTCGGAAGCCAGGGACACGATCTTCATGTAGTTCTTCTCTCGCAGCTCGCGGGCCACTGCGCCGAAGATTCGCGTCCCTTTGGGGTTGTTGTTCTCGTCGATGATCACCGCGGCACTGCGGTCGAACCGCACGTAGCTGCCGTCCGTCCGGCGGACAGGGTACGCGGTCCGCACGATCACGCAGCGGACAATGTCGCCCGGTTTGACCTCGCCGCCGGCCATCGCTTTCTTGACCGAGCAGATGATGATCTCGCCCAGCGAAGCCGTCCGGCGGTAAAAGCCGCCGCGCCGCGTCGAGCCGCCCAACACCTTGATGCAGTACAGAATGTGGGCTCCGGTGTTGTCGGCACAGTCGAGTCTGGTTTCCTGTTGTATCACGGGGAATAAACCTCTATGGGACCTGTTCCGTCAGGGAGCCCTTCTTGATGACCCTCAGCAGCCGGTAGGTCTTGGTCCTGCTGATGCGGCGGCAGGTGGTGATTTCCACGGTGTCACCCTGTTCGGCCACGTTCTTCTCGTCGTGGGCCGCCAGCTTCGTGTGGCGACGGAGGAATTTTCCGTACATCGGGTGCTTGACCAGGGACTGGACCACCACGCGGATGGTCTTGTCGCCGGCAGCCGAGGACACTATGCCCACCAGCTTCTGCCGACGCGCCTGCTTGTTGTTTTCGTCTGCGTTATCCATCGATTACTTCCGCTCAACGGGGGTTGTTTGGGTGGCGGCCAGACGCTCGCGCTGCACGGTGAGGATCCTTGCGATGTCATGGCGGGTCTTCTCGATCAGCGTGGAGTCTTCCAGCTTTTCGGTTACCGCCTGGGCACGCACCTCAAACAGATGCCGATGCAACCGCTCCAACTCCGTCGCCAGTTCTTCGCTGCTCAAATTTCGTATTTCTTTGATCTTCATTCAAATCACCGCAAGGCCTTGCGCTGAATCATCCGGCAGCGGATGGGCATCTTCACAGCCACCCGACGCAGCGCGCCTCGGGCCGTCTCTTCGTCCACGCCGCCAACCTCGAACAGGATCGTCCCAGGCTTGATCGGCGCGACCCATTCTTCCACTTCGCCTTTGCCCGTACCCATTCGGGTTTCCAAGGGCTTGGCGCTGATCGGCTTGTCCGGGAACACCCGAATGTACACGCGACCTTCACGGTGAAGGTAGTGCGTGGCGGCCACGCGACCGGCTTCCAACTGCCGGGCCGTCACCCAGGAGGCGGTCATGGCCTGCAAGCCATAGTCGCCGAAGGACACCGTGTTGCCACGCGTGGCGTTGCCCTTCATCTTGCCGCGCTGGGCTTTGCGGTGCAGCACTCGTTTGGGCATCATTGCCATAAGAACACCTGTTTACGTAATTAACTCTGAGTTTCTTGTTTGTTTTCCGTTGGGGGCTGGTCGACAACCGGAGCCTCTGTCGCCGCCGGGGCGGACGAAGGCTGCTGCTGCGAGGCCTGATGCGGCGAGGCGGTTTGCCGGCCGCCCAGTCTCGATCCTCCCGGACGCATCGTCTGCTGCCCGGAGGACCCGCCGTCACGCCGGTCGCCACGTCCACCGCCTCCGGCCCGTTCGCGACGGCGTCGGGCGCGGGTCATTGCGGCGGCGGCGGCTTGCTCTTCCTCGTTCGGAACGTCGCCGAACATTCCGCGATAAATCCAAACCTTGCAGCCGATCACGCCGTACGTGGTGAAACTGGCCGCGAAGCCGTAATCGACGTCGGCTTCCAACGTGTGCAGCGGGATGCTGCCGACAATCATTGCTTCGGTTCGGGACATTTCGGCCCCGCCCAGCCGCCCGGCGACCTGAATCTTGACGCCCTTGGCACCGGCCTGCATACAGGCCTCGGCCCGTTGCTTCATTGTACGGCGGAAACTGGCACGGCGTTTGAGCTGATCGGCGATGCCTTCGGCACACAGCTTGGCGTCGAGGTCCGGGTTCTTGATTTCAATAATATTGATCGCCACGCGGCGGTTGGTGAGATCTTCCAGCGAGGCCTTGAGCTTGTCCACCTCGGCGCCCTTGGGGCCGATCACCAGACCCGGGCGGGCGGTCTTGAGGAGCACCTTCACCTCTTCGCGCGTCCGCTCGATCTCGATGCTGCTGATCCCGGCGTGCGGGGGCTGGCGGTTGAGCTTCTCATCCACGAACCGGCGGATTCGCTCGTCTTCGACCAGGAACTCGCCATATGTGCTCTTGGGGGCGAACCACCGGCTCTTCCAGCCGATTGTCACGCCCGTTCGGAACCCTATGGGATTAACTTTTTGACCCATGATCGCTTCTCTATTTCTCTTCGTCGACCACCACAGTGATGTGGCTGGTCCGTTTAAGGATCGCGTGCGCTCGGCCGCGGTCTTTCTCGATAAACCGCTTCATGAACGGGCCGTCGTTGACGAAGGCCTCGCTGACCATCAGGCTCTCGACGTCCGCCTCCGCCTCGTTGGCGTTGGCCACGGCGGAGGTGATCACCTTCCGCACCTGGGCCGCCCCGAGGTTCGGGGTGAACTTCAGTACATTCAGTGCTTTCTGCACCGGCATCCCGCGAACCAGATCGGCCATCAGGCGGATCTTTCGGGCGCTGCCGCGTGCGAATTTATGTGTTGCTCGCCATGCCATCGTTCTACCTCTTGGAAACTACTTGCTCGGGGCCGGGGTCGCTCCAGGAGCGCCCGCCGCGACTTCCTTCTTCACGCTGCCATGTCCACGGAAGATCCGCGTCGGCGAAAACTCGCCCAGCTTGTGCCCGACCATGTCTTCGGTCACGAATATCTTGTGGAACGTCTTTCCGTTGTGCACCATGAACGTGTGTCCGATGAACTCGGGCACCACCGTGCAGGCCCGGCACCACGTCTTGATCGGCTCGCGGCTGCCTGTCTGCACATTCTTCTGCACCTTGCCGAAAAGTCTCTCGTCGACAAAGGGGCCTTTTTTCGCGCTTCGTGTCATCGCATTGTCCTCGTTACAGCACCAACTGACCGTACCGCACGCTGCGGCGGCGACGGAGGATGAGTTTGTCGGAATTCTTGCGCCGCCCGCGGGTCCTGCCGCCCTTGGCGAGCTTGCCCCAGGGGCTGACCGGATGCCGCCCGCCGCTTCTCCGGCCTTCGCCGCCGCCCATCGGGTGGGCGTGCGGGTTCATCGCCGAACCGCGGACTGTCGGGCGAATGCCCAGGTGCCGTTTCCGGCCGGCCTTGCCCCAGCGAACCGCGCCGTGCTCCAGGTTGCCCAACTGGCCGATCGTCGCCCGGCACTTGGAATTCACCATGCGAGTCTCGCCCGAGGGCAGAACCAGGTGAGCCATGTTGCCGTCTTTGGCCGCCAGACGGGCCACGCCGCCGGCCGTGCGGACCAGCTTGCCGCCTTCGCCCGGCTTCATCTCAATATTATGCACTTCCAGGCCGGAGGGAATCTTCGACAGCGGCAGGCAGTTGCCAAGGCGAGGCTCGGCATTCTCGCCGTTATAAATCTTCTGTCCGACCTTCAGGCCGTTGGGGGCCAGGATGTACCGCTTCTCGCCGTCCTCGTACTGGACCAGGGCGATGTTGCAACTGCGGTTGGGGTCGTATTCGATGGTCAGGACCGTGGCGGCCTGGCCGTCCTTGGTCCTCTTGAAGTCGATGATGCGGTACATCCGCTTCGCGCCGCCGCCGATGTGCCGGCAGGTGATCTTCCCGCTGAAGTTGCGTCCCCCGGTCTTCTTCAGGGGCACCATCAGGTTCTTGTGGGGCGTGGTCGAGGTGACTTCCTCGCGGATGTTCACCGAACTGAACCGCCGTCCCGCGGATGTCTTCTTGTATATTTTAATAGCCATTACAGGTCTGCCTTGCGTCCTTAGAACAGGTCAATATGATGGTCCGCGTGAAGCACGACCACCGCTTTTTTCCAGTGGCTGGTGGTGCCGAACTTATATCCGCTGCGGCGGCTCTTGCCCTTGCGATTCGCCGTACGCACCTCGAGCACCTTCACGTTGTAAATCTTCTCGACCGCCTGCTTGATCTGGGCCTTGTTGGCCTCCGGGGCCACCTCGAACGCGAACGCGTTGCGGGTCTGCGACTGGTGCGTGCCCTTCTCTGTCACCAGCGGGCGAATCAACACGGTGTAAATATCGTTCTTCATTTCGCCGCCTCCTGCCTCGTGGCGATCAGGGCCTTCATGGCCGCGGTCGTCACCAGCATCTTGGGCCTGGTGGCCACGTCCCAGGCGCTCAGTTCCGTCGCCGTGCGAACCGTCACGTCCGCGATGTTCCGGGCGCTGAGGTACAGGTTGCGATCTCGCTCGGCCAGGGTCAGAAGCACCCGCCGGTTGATCTTGAGGTTTTCCAGCAGCGAGATGATCTTCTTGGTCTTGGGGGCGTCGGCGCTCAGGCCGTCCACCACCATCAAGTCGCTTCCCTGGAGCTTGGCCAAAATCGCGGAGTTCAGGGCCGCCTTCCGCATGTTCTTGGGGAACGCCTTGCGGAAGTCGCGAGGAACCTTGGCGAACGCGACTCCGCCGCCCTTCATCAGGTTGGTCCGGATCGGGCCTCGGCGGGCGTTGCCCGTCCCCTTCTGCTTGAAGAGCTTCTTGGTCGAGCCCTCCACCATGGAGCGGTTCTTCGTGGCTGCCGTGCCCAAACGCAGATTGGCATGGTAGCTCACGATCGCCTGCTTCAGCAGCGGGATGTTCACTTCGCCGCCGAAAGTCTTCTCGTCCACCTGGAGGGTGTCGATCTTCTGGCCGTCGACATTATATATAGGTACTTCCAACATGGTACGTATCCTGGTTCAGCTATTTCTTGCCGGCCTTGGCCTTTACGGCCTTGGGCTGTTCGGTCTTGATTCTTGCCGTCTTGCTGGCACGCACAAAAACAAAACCGCCGTTGGCGCCAGGCACGGGGCCTTTCACCAACAGCAGGTTGTTTTCTTTATCGACCGCGATGAGCTTGTGATTTCGGGTGGTACTCTGGACATGACCCATGCGTCCGGCCATGCGCTTGCCTCGCTTGATGTCGCCGCCCCAACCGCGGTTGGTGGCGTGGGCACTGATGGAGCCGGGGCTGCGATGCTTACGCTCGGTTCCGTGCGAGGCGGGAAGGCCCGCGAACAGGTGGCGTTTCATCGTGCCCGCGAAACCCTTGCCCTTGCTGGTGCCCACCACATCCACGAAAGGCACCGCGGTGAAAATTTCCACCGTCAGGGTCTGCCCGAGCTGCACGTCCTTGGGTTCGGCCGTCAGGCGAACCTCGCGGATGAACTTCTTGGGCTTGGTCCCGGCCTTGACCGCGTGCCCGATTTCGGGCTTCAGGGCGCGGCTGGGTTTGACATCCTCGAATCCCAGTTGCACGGCATGATACCCGTCATTGTCGGGCGTCTTGACTTGCAGCACGGGGCACGGTCCGGCCTGGATGACCGTGACGTTGTGAATCACGCCCTGGGCATCGTAGACCTGCGTGGTACCGATTTTTTTTCCTAGTAAAGCCGCCAGCATCATCGCACCTAGGCCTTGATCTTAATGAATACGCCGGCCGGCACGACCAGGCGGTTCAGCGCCTCAATCGTGCGAGGGGTCGGCTCGTAAATGTCAATGATCCGCTTGTGAGTCCGCATCTCGAACTGCTCACGCGATTTCTTGTCCACGTGGGGTCCACGCAGCACCGTGTAACGTTCGATGCGGGTGGGCAGCGGGATCGGCCCGCACACCCGAGCGCCCGTGCGCTCGGCATGATCCACGATCTCCTTGGCCGAGGAGTCCAGGGCCCGGTGATCGTATGCTTCCATTCGTATTCTTATCTTCTGCACCATTGGAACCTTATCTCCGCTGCAGTCGTCCGCACGTTCCGGACCTAAAAATGCCGAGTTCGCCTAGCATACGGATATCGCGGCGAAAGTCAAACATCGATTTATATTTTTTTCAAAATTTTTCATAATTTTTCCAATTCCTTACACATACCGCATAATCTGCTCGGTTACAGCCGCCGGAGCGGGGGCATAGGAGTGCGGTTCCATCGTGCTGGTGGCCCGGCCTTGGGTCAGTGAACGCAGTTGCGTGCTGTACCCGAACATCTCGGCCAGAGGCACCGTCGCCAACATGACCCGGTACTTCCCGCGTTGCTCCATCTCCTTGATTTCGGCCCTGCGGGCGTTCAAATCGCCCGTCACGGCCCCGAGGTACTCTTCGGGCGTCGTGACCGCAAGCCGCATAATCGGCTCCATAAACACCGGATTGGCCTTGGCAATCGCATCGTTGAAGGCCATCGCGCCGGCTTGCTGGAAGGCCAGGTCGGAGCTGTCCACCGGATGATCCTTGCCATCCAACAGTATAGCCTTGATATTCTGCATAGGGTAGCCCGACAGCGGGCCTGAGGTGGCCGCGTCGCGAACGCCCTGCTGAACCGAGACGATATACTGCTTGGGAATCGCCCCGCCCTTGGTGGCGTCCTCGAAGGCGATAGGTTCCTGCCCTAGCGCGGGGCTGAACGGCTCGACCCGCAATTCGACGACGGCGAACTGCCCTCGCCCGCCGGTCTGGCGGATGAATCTCGCCTCGGCCTGGCCGACGCCCAGGATCGTTTCCTTGTACGCCACCTTGGGCTTTCCGACGTGGACGTCCACGCCCATGTCCCGCACCAGTTTGTTCTTTATGATCTCCAGGTGCAGTTCGCCCATTCCGCTGATGGTGGTTTGGCCGGTCTCGCCGTCGAAGCGATAGCTGAAGCTCGGGTCTTCGCGGCGCAGGATGCCCAGAGCCTCGAAGAGGCGGTTCTTGTCCGCGCTGGTCCGAGGCTCGATGGACATCGTGATGACCGGATCGGGGAATTCCAGCCGCTCCAGCACAATCGGGTGGCGCGGGTCGCACATCGTGTCGCCGGTGATGGCGGCCTTGAGCCCCACCACGGCCACGATGTCGCCGGCGGAGGCTTCTTCCACGCGCTCCCGCTGCTTGGCGTGCATGCGCCACAGCCGCGTGATGTTTTCCTTCTTGTCCTGCGTGCTGTTGAGCACCCGCGTGCCCGAGACCAGCGTGCCGCTGTACACCCGCAGGAAGAACAGGTCGCCGTGCTGGTCCGAAACGATCTTGAACACCAGCGCCGCGAAGGGTTCGTCGGGCGATGGCTTGCGGAAAATCACCTTGTCGGTCTTGAGGTCCTCGTGGCCTTCGACGGGCGGGACGTCCAGCGGGCTGGGAAGGTAGTCCACTACCGCGTCCAGCAGCGGGCGAATGCCCATGTGCCGAAGCGCCGAACCGCACAGCACCGGCTGAAGCTTGTTGGCGATGGTCCCCCGCCGGATCGCACGGCGAATTTCCTCTTCGCTGATGTTCTCCAGGTCGTTGTGGATATATTTTTCCATCATCGCCTCGTCGAACTCGGCGGCTTTCTCGATCATTTCGTGCCGGGCCAATTCCATCGCGTCGTGATGCTCGGCGGGAACTTCCTCTTCCCGCAGGGTCGTGGCGATTTCGGCGGGGTCGTAATAGTAGGCCTTGCGGCGGATCAGGTCGATCTGCCCGGCGAAGGTGTCGCTCTGGCCGATGGGCAATTGCAGGACAATGGGGTTGGCGTGCAGGCGAACGGCAATTTCGCGCACCACCATTTCAAAGTCGGCGCCCAGGCGGTCGAGCTTGTTGATGAAGCACACGCGAGGCACGTGGTAGTGCTCGGCCTGCCGCCAGACCGTCTCGCTCTGGGCCTCCACGCCGCCCACGGCGCAAAACACCGCCACCGCGCCATCCAGCACGCGCAGGCTGCGCTCGACCTCGATGGTGAAATCCACGTGCCCGGGAGTGTCGATCAGGTTGACCGTGTGGCCGCGCCATTGAAGCGTGGTGGCGGCCGAGGTGATGGTGATCCCCCGCTGCTGCTCCTCTTCGAGATAGTCCATGACCGTCGTGCCGTCATGCACTTCGCCGATCTTGTGCGTCCGCCCGGCGAAATACAGGATCCGCTCGCTCACGGTGGTCTTGCCGGCGTCGATGTGAGCCATCACGCCGATGTTCCGAAGTTGTTGCAGGTCCTTGCTCATCGTTGTCGGTTAACTGTTCAACTCGTCAACTGGTTGACTCGTTAATTCGTTGCTCGTCGATCCGTGGATCGCTTGTCAATTCATCCGCGCACGCGGTTCTTCCGCTTGCGGCTTAGCATCTTCTGTTTTGGGTTCCGATTCACTGTAAGCGAACACCGGCGCGCGCGTTCGCGCACGGGATTGCGCATTACAGATCGAAACACATCTGTGTCCCAAAATGGGACGCCGGTCTTAAGGTCGTCCCTAAGGGACGCCGGAGGCAGACCGGCCCGGTTGTCCTATCTCAAGCGGCCTGTTCGCGTCGGCTTGGCGGCCGGCGCGAGGGCCTTTTCTGAGCCCCGGCGGCAACGGCCACCGGGGTCGCCCGCACAGAGTGGTTAATCGCACGATCAACCGCTGCGTTTTTCGCGACCTTCGCGAAATGGCGGGCGATTCAATCAACACCGCAGTCAGCCCGAACGGGCCGAAAGGGATGTTGCACAACAATCAAGCAACCCAACTACCTACCAGATTTTCTGGCAGTTTGCAATTCCATAATTATAGGCCTCACGCGTCGGCAGTTCCGTCGCAAGGCGATTCTTCGTTCGTAGTGCCGCCGTCAGGCGGTTCTTCGTTTGTAGTGTGCCCGTAAGGGCATTCTTGAAGAAAAGCCTCACGGCGTCACTACAAACGGCGGTTCTTCGTTCGTAGTGTGCCCGTAAGGGCATTCTTGAAGAAAAGCCTCACGGCGTCACTACAAACGACGGTTCTTCGTTCGTAGTGTGCCCGTAAGGGCATTCTTGAAGAAACGCCTCACGGCGTCACTACAAACGACGGTTCTTCGTTCGTAGTGTGCCCGTAAGGG
>CAZYDC010000003.1:23733-24674 GCA_964646065.1 uncultured Planctomycetaceae bacterium
CATTCTTGAAGAAACGCCTCACGGCGTCACTACAAACGGCTACCACGCGAAGTGGGCGAACGCCTTGTTGGCCTCGGCCATGCGATGCACGTTCTCGCGCGTCTGCATCGCGGCGCCCTCGCCCTTGAAGGCGGCCATCAATTCGGTGGCCAGGCGGTTGCACGTGCTGGAGCCTTTACCGGCGCGGATCGCGTCGCGAATCCAGCGGATCGCCAGCGAAAGCTGACGCTTCTTGTTGACCTGCATGGGCACCTGGTAGTTGGCGCCGCCGACTCGCTTCGAGCGCACCTCGATGAGCGGCTTGACGTTCTCCAAGGCCTTCTCGAACACCTCCAGCGGGGTGGCGTCCTTGAACTTCTTGCCCACTATATCCAGCGCGTCGTACACCACCCGCTGCGCGGTGGCCTTTTCGCCGCCGGTCATCAGGCAGTTGACGAACTTGCTGATGAGCTTGCTGTTGTACCGGGGGTCGGGTTTCAGGGTGTCGACCGATGCCGTGAACTTCTTGAATGCCATTTGCTATCCTTCTTGCTGCACAATTAAAGGGCGGCTCATTTCGTCCGACCCTCACCGTCCGGGACCATCCCGGGCGATTACTCAAATAATAGACACTTGGGACTAGGAACTCTTGTCGTTCGCCTGGCGCCTATTGCCTATTGCCTGGTGGTTATTTCGGCGTCTTCGCGCCGTACTTGCTGCGGCTTTGCTTCCGGTTGGCCACGCCCAGGGCGTCCAGCGTTCCACGGATAATGTGGTACCGCACGCCTGGCAGGTCGCGGACGCGGCCGCCGCGGACCAGCACGATGCTGTGCTCCTGAAGGTTGTGATCGATGCCCGGAATGTAGGCCGTCACTTCCTTGCCGTTGGACAACCGAACGCGGGCCACCTTACGCAGGGCCGAGTTGGGCTTCTTGGGCGTCACGGTCTTGACCTGCAGGCAC
>CAZYDC010000004.1:0-23890 GCA_964646065.1 uncultured Planctomycetaceae bacterium
TATTGGGACTGACGGAATAGGGCGAAAGTGCGGGGTCGCCCTGGCGGCGATAGAGTTTACAGGTCACGCCGATCTGCCCGGCCAGTTGGACCACGGCGCACTTTCCATCGGCGGCGGCGACGGAGGGGCTCAGCACGACCAGGTTGCCGTGGCGGATGTCCGGGGCCATCGACTCGCCGTCGATCCGCAACGCGAACGCGTCGGGATGCCTGGCCTTGATGCCCGGGGCACAGATAAATTCCGCGACGTTGTCGCCGTCGGGGCCGGTGAGGGTGATTAGTTGCACCGGGCCTTGCAGCGGTTCGGGCGAATCGGACGGCGCGACCGTGGCCGGTTTGACGCGCGTGCGAATCGACCGCCGGGCATCGATGCGCTGGGCCAGCGTGGTCAAACCGGGCGGCTCTTTGCCGTCGCGCCAGAATTGCGGCAGCCCGGCGGCGCTGCGGCCGAGAACCGGAATCCAGTCTGCCCGGTCGATATCCACAGGCGAAGGAGATTCAGGTATTGCCTCCGTCATGGGCGCCGGCGAATCGGGTGCCGGTAAAGGCGCGGCCTGTTCATCCTTGGCGGGGAATTCCATGCTGGCGGCCAGCAGTTCCACGAAGGCCGTCAGCGGTCCAGCCGCGTCGGGGCGGTTGGCCAAAAGCTCCGCCGCTCGCACGACGGCAGGGTGATCCGCAAGCACGGCCGTAGGTCCGCTTTGACCCGTCAGTAGCCAGCGAAGGTCCACGTTGGCCAGGTCCGCGATCCGCACCAACACGTCCGCCGGCGGCACGCGATTGGATTCGTAATAATTGTACGTGCTGGCCGATATTCCTAACTTGTTGGCAAAAACAGACTTGCCGCGAGGACCCTCCAGCTTCAATCGAAGTTCGGCGATCCTGGCACATATTCCGTTTTGCGAATCTTCGGCCATAAAATTATTCGTATTTGCGAATTTTGTTATTGACTGCCGTTTGGGGCGACCTTATCTTCTGCTGTTTGGATCGTATATTGTACGGTAGAGTCAGGGCCGGACAAGGGAAATGTGGTGGGTTATGAAAGATGATCTGGCAAAGGCACTGGGCGGAATAGCGGTTCTCCAGCAATGGCAGAACGAGTTGGTGCAGTCGGCGTTGCGGCAGTTGGGCGCTCAATCGCAGAAGCAATCGAGTTCCCGCCGGCCCGGAGAACCGCGTCGGCGCGGCGGGCCTGGCAAGGGGTCCAAGGCCCGGTAGCACAATCTGGTGTGGGTCGGAGGTTCGACGACTGGCGGACGTTTCGCCGGTCGTCGGCCTGTAGGGGGTACGCAACCCGCCGCGGCTGTGCTGCTCAGGACGCATCCGGCTTGGCCTTTTTCGTGCTTGACGTACACAACCATGCCGACGTACAATCTGTCGTAATGTCGTGCGAATGATACGGGCGAATGAATCAACGCGGAACATGAAGGGCTCGTCCAAGATGGAGCAAGCATGAGCGAAGCGGCGGCGCATCCGGGTGAACAACCAAGGCCCTACTTCCGTCGCGATCAGAGCGACGGTATCAGCCCGCCAGACTTGTCCAAGACGTACACTTATGCCGAACACATCGTACACGCTCGCGGAAAGCGCAGTCAATTTACCAGCATTTCGCTCGACGTTGCCAAGATTAGAGATTTCGGCGATACGAACTACCGGCTGATGCGAGAAGAGGCCGAGCGTGATAGGCACACGATCATTGAGCATGAAGCTCTAGTCGCGGAACTCCGACGAGTTGTTGCCGAGCAGGACAAGGCGGAGCGTCAGCGTGCAGTCCAGGCGATTCGCTATGCCACCAGTCGCAGGGAAGGCCTGGTGACGTGGACATTTGACACCAGTGGGGTGGCCGGCAAAGACTTGATCAATTGGGCGGCCCAAAAGGTCCGACCTTATTTTGTCAAGGTGTGACAATGTACGAGCTATTTAGTTGCCGAAACTGCATACACAACTGCGTCCAAAGCCTGAACATCGGACAGGGGGCGGGGTTTTGCCTCAGACACGATTCAGTGATCTTTAATCCGATCGATACAACATGTAAATACTTACATCGCAAGGATATGCCAGAATTCGTCGTCGGCGACGGCCAGAGAGAACATGCGGCCGAGTTCACCCTCTTTTCGGGGCTTGCGTCCCTCCACGAAAAGCAGCCGATTGAAAGGATCAGGTACAGTGAGCAGTTCGTTTGGGAGCGGCGCGTCTTTGATCCATTGGTGCACGCGATTGCACAGTACTACAAGATAAAGCCAAAGTGGGCGTTCATTGAAGGCCTTACAGGTGGGACTGACGGCAGGAGGTCGCTGGTTTACTCGTCGATCGTTCGGCGATACATGGACACATGCGAAACTTGGCGCAGTTCATATCGGCTTGTTCTGGCCCTGGTCGATGAAATTGACGAGAAACCGGTCTTCGATGCCCGATCTGTTCTTATAAGGGACGGGGACGATCCGGCGGCGGTTCGGGAGGAAGCGCTGTGGGACGTGGTTTTTAGCCGCATTTCCGGGCTGCAAGAGTACGGTTACCACTCCGGTCTTGAGAGCCTGATGTGGGCGACCGATTCCCTCAACGGCGGCTTATCCAATCTGGACTGGAATGTTCTGCATGTGGAACTTTCCAAGATGCGGGAAATCTGGACAAACCAAATTCTTGAACACGCCCAGGCGAACAACGTCTTCTTTCCCCAAGCCCAGGATGAAGATCCCGAGCAACTTGAGGGCGAATAACGCCGGCGTCCTGAATGTCACAAGTTCGTACCGATGTAATTGCAATGATATTGCGAAAGAACGAAAGTCATCGAGCATCTCATTTCATGCTCAGAATCGGGGAGTCCCATTTTATCCGGTAATAGCTGACCGTGGATATATCACCCGTCCAAATTCCATACAGAGACACGATAAAGAGAATCTCGTCTTCCTCGTCCCGCCTCCCTCCAAAAACGTATCGTACATTCCGCGTGGAGACAATGAATGTTTGTGCGTGCCACAGAGAGGCGACTGAGTTTGAGGGTCAGTGCGGCGCATCCGGTGAAAGTCCTGGATGAAGATGAACGCCTGCTGACCAGCGGGCGCACGGCGAACACCTCGGAAAACGGGCTGATGGCCGTCGTGCGGTCCTGCCCGCTGCCTCCGGAAGTGCTGATCGAAATCACGCTTCCCTCGCCGGCCCTCTCGCATCGCGGGCGCGGGCAGACTCGGACGGTGCGGTATCGAGCCCGGGTGGTCCGCCTCCAGATCATGGGCAACTTGACGGGCCTGGGCGTGCAACTACTGAAGAAGGTCGAATGAATGGCATCGAAAAACTATTACCGATTGCTTCGAGTTTACAAGTCTCTGCGGAGCTTTACCGACACCCAGTCCAGCAGCATCAGCGCCAGCGCCCCCGCGAGCAGAAACGGCCAGAGCGGCCGCCGCTGGGTAGCCGAGCGGGTGTCGATGAAATCGACGAGTTGAGTTGAGGCGACGATTCGCCCGCCGGTCAGGTCGGCCAGGCGTTGCAGTGCGGCCGGGTCGGGCCCGATGGCGGCCAGTTCAGGCCCGCAGGTTTCGGCCAGCGCGCCTTGCCAGAGCGTTCGCCCGGCGGCGTCCCGCACGACGACCGCCAGAGGCCCCGGCGGCGCCGGTGCCTGGGCCTGGTACAGGCCCGGGGCCGTTTGGGACAGAGGAAAGGAGATCGTTTTTGCGGTCGCGTCGCCCGGTTGGACCGTCGCGGCCAGGTTCAGCAGGTTCATCGGCCCCGGAGCATCGCGGGCTTGCAGGTGGATCGTCAGCAGTTGTCCGTCGCGTGCCAGTTCGGCTGACACGCGTGTGTCACCCAGCGGTGCGGCCGCCCAATCGACCGCCCCGCCCAACAGCCGCCCCAAGGGCGGCCAGGAGTGCCAAGATGAATTTTCTCCCGACGCCAATGGAATCGCGAGCGTTACCGTTCTGCCAAGCCCCACGTTTCGCCGCGCGATCAGGGCGTCGCTCTCTTTGCCGCCTGGCGTTTTCACCGTGCATAGAACGTCGGACCCTTCGGCGGGAGCGCACAGAATGTACGCGTTCACCCCCGGCATAGCCCCGCGAGGGAGCCAGAACGCGCCGACCGCCTCGGCCGCGAACTGTCCGCGGCGAATCGCCTCCGGCCTCGCCTGCCGCAGCAGCCTCGCGAACACCTCGGCCAGGTCCAGAAAGCTTTGGCTGCGGACCACCGGCGCCTTCATTTGGGCGGCCAGGATCTCCAGCGGATAAGGCTGGTCGGCCCGCTCGGCGTCGGGCGAGGCCGCCACCGCCAGCGCCAGGTGCGCCTTGGCGAACCGGGCGGCCAGCGCGGGCACGTCGGCGATCTTCTCCGTGCGCAGGTCGCTCAGCAGCAGCAGCAGTCCGTCGCGACCGCCGAGGTTTGCCCCCGATGGGCCGGCGTCCGCGATCGCCTGGCCGATCGCGGGCAGCACTTGCGTCGGGCCCGATGGCCGAACCTTGGCCATCGCCGCCGCCAGCGCGTCGAAATCCGGCGGCCGCTCGCCGCTGGCATAAACTTGTTGCGGCGTGTCGCTGAACGTGATGACGGTTAACGCGTCGCGCGGCGTGAGGTGCTCCTGGAGCGACAGGACCGCGCCCGAAACGATGGCGAACTTGACCTGCCCGGCCGCCGGGCCCGAGGGCAGCACCTCGGCCATCGAACCCGAGGCGTCCAGCAGCACGATCACCTTCAGAGGCCGGCGGCTCAGCGGGTCCGGCACCAGCGCCGCCACCTGGTTGAGCGGGTCTTTCCGGTCGGCCGGCGAACCGCGCGGGCCCGCGCCCAGCAGCACCAGCCCGCCGCCCTGCCGAATATACTGGGCGAGCGCCTCGCGCTGCGGCAGGTCGAGCAGCTCGCCGCCGGCGTCCTCCAGCAGCACGGCCGCGTAGTCGAGGTAGCCTTCCGCCCGCCGCGGCGCATCCGCCGGCGCGAGCGGCCTGGCACTCTGCGCCAGCGCCGAGTCCAGCGGCAACTTCGCCGCCGCGTCACGCGAGATAATCGCCACGCGTCTTTGGGCCGCAGGCGAGACCTGCCGGGCCTGGTCGTTCTCGGGAAATTCGTCGGGCGGTGAAAGCTCGGCCCGGTAAACCACGGTGCGGTCCGCCGGCACGGCGTCGTCCGCGTGGATGGTCGCCGGCTGATCGGGCAGCAGGTCCAGCACGCGGTCGAGCAGCGGCTTGGCGGCCTGGTCCTCGCGCCACAGACGCACGGTGCGCCGCTGCCGCGCGTTGGAATCCACGCCGACGCGGATGTCGGCGGATTGCCCGCCCCGCCCGCGTGTGACGGACAGCTCGGAAATGCGTGCGTCTGCCGGCGGCGAGACCATGGGCACGATAATCACCGGCACGCCCCTGTCCGCCAACTGCGCCGCCGACTGAGGCCAATCGGCGTCCTGGAACCTGCCGTCGGTGTGCAGAATCACCCCCGCGATCTCCCCCGCCCGCGCCAGCGACAACTGCAGCACCGGCGAAATGTTGGTACTCCCGCCGTAAGGCGGTTCTTCCGTTTGTAGTGTCGCCGTAAGGCGATTCTTCTCCGGAGAAGAGAAGAAGTCCCTTACGGGACCACTACCAACTTCCGGCTCCCCCTCCGCCACGTTCCGCGCGAACACGTACGACTGCCGCGGGACCGACGGCGGCAGCGGCAGCGGGTGGCGCTGCCCTCGCGTGGAGTCGGAAACGTCGGTGAACACGAGATACGGTTTTCGGGCGCCTTCGCCCAGCGGCGCCGCCGGTCCGGCCAGCGCCGCCGCCGCCAGCAGCACGGCAGCGCATTGCATCGCCACGTTCCAACCGCCGATATGACCGCCCCGCCGCCGCGACCAGATCGCCAGCAGCACCGGCGCCGCCGCCAGCGCCCCCGCCGCCAGCAGCCAGGGCCGATCCCATGCAACCCATCCGCCTGTCAGGAACAAGGTCATCGACTGCTGTTATAACATCGCGCGCCGTCTCTGGGTAGGGCGTGCAACTTAGCCTCTTTAGAGGCGCGTTGCACGCGGAACGCTCACCGCCGGCCTCCCTCTTTCCCCCGGACCGCGTGCAACGGCCCTTCGGGCCAAAGTTGCACGCCCTACGGATTTTGTGTGGCAATTTGCCGTACAGTGGATTATACTTCCATATAGAAAAGCGGGGACTGAGACCGATTTCGTCCGCGAAATCGGTGTCTGTCCCCGATTTTCCTTCGGAGACCGCGAATGAGCACACTGACAACCCGGAAATCCCAGCGAATGGAGTTTCGGCTTCCACCGGAACTCAAGGAGATCATCGAGATGGCCGCCGCCACGCTCGGCCAGACCGTGACGGACTATTCCATCTCCCGGCTGGTGGAGATCGCCAGGGACGATTTGAGAAAGCACGACGTCACGGTGTTGTCAGACCGCGACCGCGACGCGTTCCTGGATTTGCTCGACGGCGTGCGGGAACCCAACGAGGCCCTGAAGCGGGCCGCAGGGCGATACAGGAAATTCCGTGCCGCCAAACGTTGAGCATTCCTGGATCATCGAATCGCCGGCCAAGTCCCATCAGGCGGACGGTTTCGATTGCGGCAAGGAACCGCTGAACGCGTTCATCCGCAAGTATGCCGCCCTGAATCAGCACCTGGGCATCAGCCGGACCTACGTGGCCGCGCGGTCGGGCGGCGCCGCGGTCGAAGGCTACTACTGCCTGTCCTCCGGAGCGGTGGCCTTCGAGCATATCCCGGCCGATTTGACCCGAGGGCTTCCCAAATACCCCAACCCCGTGGGGCACCTGGGCAAACTGGCCGTCGCAAAACACTGCCAAGGCAAAGGCCTGGGCGAAATTCTCCTGCTCGACGCACTGGCCCGCATCGCCCAGGCCGCCGACCTCATCGGAATCTGCGCCGTCGAAGTCTTCGCAAAAGACGACGACGCAAAACGATTCTACCGGAAGTACGGCTTCACGGAACTCAAAGACGACAGACTCCACTTGTACCTGCCGATGCGGATCGTCCGGAAACTTCGACTCGCGTGAGCCATGCGGGGCGTGCAACCGGCAGGCGCAGCCAATGATCCGCGACGCTGGAATTGTCTTGCCAAAACACCCCAGCGAGATAAGGTCAGGGAAACTGCTGACAACGGTTGCTCAAAACCGGTGAATGGAGAATTATGAAGCATGCCATTTTGTTCGGATTGTTGCTGGCGCCCATCCTCATTCCCGTCACGGTTTGGGCCGCCGAGCCGCCCAGGTCAACCTGGCCGCAGCGGATGACCGCCGCGCGCCTGGCCGCCCAGAATGAAATCGATGCGGGGCTCAAGCTGGACGACTGGTATGCCACCGCCCCGATCAAAGTCAAAGGCTTTGCCGACAACCCGATGGCCGTCGGCCCGGCCGACCTCAAGGCCGCCGCGGGCGGCAAGCCGCTGTGGGAGAAGTGGCCCATCGAGATGGATTGGTTCAACCCGGCCCAGATGCCGCAGGGGCACGTTCTTTATTTCACGCGCAAAGTGACCGCGGCCAAGCCGGTCTCCCTCACGCTATCGCTCTGCGAGGCCGATGGCATTGAGGGCTGGTTCGACGGCAAGTCTTTCATCCGTCACGACGTCAAGCCTGCCGCTCCGACGGACCAGGAACCGGTGAAACTCGCGATGGCGCCGGGCGAGCACTGGCTGATGTTCAAGGTTTACAAGAACACGATTGACCCCCAGTTCCATTTCATCAGCACCGGCTTCACAGACCGGGGATTTGCCAACAGATTTCGCGCGGAGTTCCCGTACCAGGCCGATTGGTTCATGCAGGATTGTGTCCGCCGCAACACTCCGGCGGTTGACGGCGATGATTTCCACGGCGACCTGCGGGATTACCTGACGCACCAGGACACGAAGATGGAGCAGACGATGATCGGCCGCGTGCTGGCCGAGATCGGCCCCGACACGACCGCGCTCCGGGCGGAATTGAACCAACTGGCCAAGGCCGGCGCCGGGCCGGAAAACGCCGCCTGGTTGGCGCTCTATGAGAAGGCCTGCCGGCAACGCCGCCAGATTCGCCTCAGGCCGCTGCTGGCCAAAACGAAGGCCGTCATTTTCGCCAAGCATCAGGTGTTCGCCAGCCGCTCGGGAATCTACCTGCACACGGAATACGAAGGTTGCCCGGCCCCCTCCAGCCTTTGCCGGATCGACCTTGCCGCCGAGACGGCCGACACGTTCGCGCCGCACTCGATTCTTTTCGACGCCAAGGACGGCATCGCGCGCGATCCGGAACTGTCGTTCGATGCCGACAAACTGCTTTTTGCCTCGCGGCCGACGCGAAACGACCTGAACGATAACGACGCCCCCAAGACCGGCAACTATCAGATCTACGAGATGGACCTGGCCACGCGCCAGACCCGCCCACTGACCACGGACGAAACCTACGGCGCCTCCTTTGAACCTTGTTATCTGCCCAACGGCGACATCCTGTTCAGTTCCTCGCGCATCGTCCAGCACATCACGTGCGGCTGGGGCGATTGCAGCAATCTCTTCCTCATGAACAAGGACGGAAAATACGCCCGGCGGATCGGGTTCGACCAGACGCAGACCGCCTTCCCCGTTTTGCTGGAAGACGGGCGCGTGATTTACACCCGCCGCGACTACAACGATCGCGGCCAAAGCGCGGCCCACGCGCTGTTCGTGATGAACGCCGACGGCACGTACCAGACGGAGATGTACGGCAACCAGACCGGCACGCCCAACAGTTTTCAGCACTCGCGCGGAATCCCCGGGTCGCAAAAACTCCTTACCGTCCTGGGCGGCTATCACACCACGCAGGGCGGCAAGCTCGCCATCATGGATGTCGCCCTGGGGCGGCAGAAAGATCAGGGACTGATCCAGATCCCCGACAACAAGAAGCCGCTTTGCGGCGACACCCCCGACGACAATTACGGCAAGAACGGCGTCCAGTATTGCAATCCGTTTCCGCTGAGCGAGCGGGAATTCCTGGTCTCGCGTTCCTCGCAGAGTCGCGACGGGTACGGCGTGTACTTCATGACCGTCGACGGGCGCCGCGAACTGCTCGCCTGCGACGGGGCCATTTCCTGCCTGCAACCCATTCCGCTCATGCCTCGCCCGCGCCCGCCCGTCCGGGCCACGTCGGTCGATTACCGCAAGAAGGACGGCGTCATCTTCTTGCAGGACGCGTACGATGGCCCGGCCGTCGCGGGCGTTCCTCGCGGCGGCATCAAGAAGATCCGCGTCGTCGAACTCCTCTACAAGACCTGCACCATCGGCGCGGGCATGGGCAGCGGGCCCGGCGGGGCCGTGCATTCCGTGACCACGCCCAGCAACCCCATCGGCGGCTGGGAAGTCAAGCGGATCCTCGGCGACGCGACCGTGTATCCGGACGGTTCGGCCATGTTCCACGTCCCCGCCCGCCGCCCGTTTTTCTTCCAGATCCTGGACGAAAAGAATCGCGTCATCCAGACCATGCGTTCGTGGGCCGTGCTGATGCCCAACGAGCATTTTTCCTGCGTCGGCTGCCACGAGAAGAAAACCGAAACGCCCCCCGCCACCGCCCAGCTCACGCAAGCCATGCGGGCCGGCATCGAGGAACTCAAACCGTTCTACGGCGAGCCGGTGGGCTTCAGCTACGCGGCCAACGTCCAGCCGATTTTCGACAAGCACTGCGTCTCCTGCCACAACCCCGAGGGCAAGGCCAAGAAACTGGCGCTCACGGCGGAACCGATCGTGGTGGATAACGACGCCCAGAGGAAGTTCTGCCTTTCCTTCTACAATCTGACCAAGGCGCGTCCGGGCCCGAACCCGGCCGATTTCAACATGTACAATCAGGTCTGGAAGCGCCAAGGCCCCGCACTGCCCGACGAACCCAACCGCTACGTCACCTATTTGACCCGCTTCGAGTTGATGAAACCCTATCCGCCCTATCGGGCCGGAGCGGTCGCCAGCGGCCTGGTCAAACTCCTGGAAAAGGGACACAACAACGTGAAGCTCTCTGCCGAGGAATGGGACAAACTCTGCGCCTGGATCGACCTGAACATTCCCTACTGCGGCAGCTACGACGAGGCCTGGATCGGCCCGGACGCGCGCACCAGGAACCGCATCAAGGAACGCCTGCGCAACGAGGCGATCGAGGGCCGGAACATCGCCCAGTATATCCGCGACGGGCAACCGTAATCGGCCGCAAACGTCAACGGGTGAACTGACGCGAAGCCTGTTTGTCTTCAATAAAATTAGCCACGGGTTGCCCGTCTTCGGGCTACCTGTGGGTAGCGGCACAGGATCTCCTACCGCGTAGCCGGTTGAATAATCGCGGGTTATGAGAATCGGCCTGGGCCTTGCGAGGGATTATCGAACCCCATCCGGGGTACTTTGGAAACGGCCTGGATCCACGGGTAGCCCGCAGACGGGCAACCCGTGGCTATTTTATCAAAGACGAAGAAGTCGTTCGATTACCAAACTTGATGCAGCGTTTTGCACTCTTCAGAAGGCGAACTATGCTTCTGCCGGATGACCCGGAAAAAACCTGGGTACTGAGACCTTTGTCGAAAACAGGCCTCAACATGAAAGTAATGACGCGTCCCATCCGGGAAACCGAAATTCGCCCGCCCGGAAAGGGGCGGTATTCCATCTTTTCTGGCGAACTCCTTGCGTATAATACATGGCGACCGTATCCGCCGACTGCGCGTCAGCAATGAGTTGACGCCCTAAAAAGAGAGCATTGGTTGTATCCTCGCAATATGTTTCAAAAGGAAGCCCGCATGAGTGAGGTCAAGACGTGGAATGCCTTGGAGTCGTGGAAGCCTGTCACGGTGAAGTGGATCAAAGTGGATATCAGCATGGAGGACCTGACGCGCTTCACCCGGCGAAGCAACGTGATGGGGTTTTGCCATGCGATCCCGTTCTTGCTGCTTTTCGCGGTGACAGGGTTCCTTGCCTGGCTTGCTTTCGCCACCGGGCACTATGTGCTCTTTGCGGCGGCCCTGCTTTTGCACGGAACCTTCTACGGATTTTTCGGCAGCGCCCTGCACGAACTGAGCCATAACACGGTCTTTTCCAGCAAGTTCTTGAACAAGGCGATGACCCTTCTCTTTGGCTGGTTTTACTGGCCGTACAACCCCTACCTTTACCGGCTGAGCCACCATACGTATCACCACAAGTACACGCTGCAGCAGGGCAGCGACGGCGAGGACACGCCGAATTACCTGCAGCTCAACAAACGGATGATCTTCGACATGTTCTTCCGTGTTTTGCACGTCAAGGCATTTATCCAAAACGTGGCCCGCATTGCAACGCTCAAACCCACCAGTCTGGGCTGGCGAGGCCGCGGATACCCACTGGACACCTGGGAGACCTTTGTCCTCAAGAACGCGCCGGATCGCGACAGGGCAGCCGTCCATCGCTTCACCGTGTTCTGCCTGGTCAGCCATGTTCTATTTTGCGCGGCCTGTTTCTATTATGGGCTATGGATTTTGCCGGTCCTTATCACCTTCGCGCCGTTTTATGGCGCCGGATTCCTGGGTTTTATCTCGGGCGTGCATCAGCACACCGGCTGCGAGGCGAACAACCCCGACATCAAGGTCAGTTGCGGCAGCGCCGTGCTCGACCCGCTGACATCCTTCTTATACTGGCGCATGGAGTATCACACGGAACACCACATGTACGCCGGCATTCCCTGCTATAACCTCAAAAAGTTCAGCCGCTTCGTGGCCGCCCAGCTTCCGCCCAAAGAACGCGCCCTGCCCCGGATTTTCCGGCTGAATGAACTATGCAAGACAAAGTTCGGCAGCTATCAATACTGGCGCGACAACTTTGGAATATATAAAGGCCTGTAGGGTGTGCTGGCCGTCTGCGGCCTGCACACGGAATTCGGGAAGTTCGGCCACGGCGAAGATTGCGTGTGCAAACCGCAGACGGTTCGCACGCCCTACGCCCTGTAGGCATCGCCGGTCTTCCTTCAAACACGATCAAGTGAGAACGACCTACAAAAAGAAAAAGCATGAACCACGAAGGACACAAAGGCCACAAAGTTAAAGGCGAACAAAGAAGCATAAGGCGACCGGCAAAAAAACCCGAACGACGCTAGCCGCCATGGCGATCCTTCCTGCTTCGTGCCCTTCGTGTCCTTCGTGGTAAACCCTCTTCGGAGTTAGAATGGAAATCAAATACATCCGCGGACTATGGGGCATGGAGCAACCCTCCCTCAAAGCCAACCTCGAAACGATCAAGGCCGGCGGGTTTGACGGTGTGGAGATGGGCGCACCGGCCGAGCGGTCAAATCGCCAGGAACTGCGCTCGTTGCTGGCCGATATCGGCCTGGACCTGATCGTGCAGCAGTGGACCGGCGGAAACTCGCCACAGGAACATGCCCGCAGTTTTGAGGAACAATACAACCGGGCCGTCGAGATGGAACCTCTTTTTGTCAATTCCCAAACGGGCAAGGACCATTACGCGGCGGTGCAGAACCTGGTGGTGTTTGAGCGGGCCGCGGAGCTTGAACAAAGCCGCGGCGTGCGAGTGATGCATGAAATTCACCGCGGCCGGGCCACGTTCTGCACCACGGCGAGCCTGGCCCTGATCGAGGCCTTGCCGGCGATCCAGTTCACCGCCGATCTGTCTCACTGGTGCTGCGTGCATGAATCGCTCTTGCAAGATCAGGCCGCCTCGGTCGAGCGGGTCCTGGAGCACTGTCACCATATTCACGCCCGGGTGGGTTTTGCCGAAGGCCCGCAGGTGAACGACCCCCGCGCGCCGGAGTGGCGGGAGGCCCTCGAAACGCATATCGGGTGGTGGCAAAAGATCATCGCCCACCGCCGGCAGGAGGGCTGCCCGGCATTGACGATCTGCCCGGAGTTCGGCCCGCCGGACTACATGCCCACCCAGCCATTCACCCGGCAACCGCTGGCGAACCTCTGGGAGGTCAACTGCTATATGAAGGACCTTTTGAAGGAACGCTTGGAAACCGGGGACAGGTAAATCGAGGACTGAGTCCGATTTCGGCTGTTTGAAATCGGAGTCTGTCCCCGATTTACCGGAAACGGCGAACCGACGAACATTCGATTGTCGAACGGCGAATGCAGAAGTGCAGAGCTGGGATTCCGACTCTGTACTTCATCATTCTGCCGTTCGCCAATCGAATGTTCGTCGGTTCTGTTTTTCTGGTGGCACCCCCAAGTCCGCTTGGGGGTGTCTTTGCTGGGAACGCCGATCTCCCGATCGGCTCTTCGGGAATTTCGGGGAAGGCCCAACCCGAGATTGGCGATGGAGGAACAGAAAGAAACAGAAAGAGCCAATCGGGAGATTGGCGTTCCCAGGCGGCAATGGCAGCGATTCAACCGAAAGGGGCTGAAAGTTTTTTTTGGCCCGACGCGCGGCCGGCCAAGCACTTACGGCCTGCGCGGATTTCATGCGGAATTTTCCTGCAATAAACGGGCGTCTGGTGCGTCTACCTATAGGGCGCGAGTTGCTTTCGCGCGTCGGGAGCGTCGGGAGGGACTGTCCCCATTTTGGGCTGTTTCAAAATGGGGACTGTCCCTGAGCCCCGACAAAAGGGACAGTCCCCATTTTCGGAAACAGCCCCGAAAATGAGGACAGTCCCTAACGCCCGGAGTTGGCGGCCAGGGATGGCCGCCAAACAGAACGCGCGCTCCACGCCAGTCCGATAGGGATTCGCGAGTACTTTTTGACATGTGAATAGCGAAACGAACTGCCAAGGGTGCCACCTGCTACAGGTTGTGGGTCAACCTTGCGGACCCACAAGAAAAACTTCAACAATACGCGAAATGAGGTGATCGAAAATGATAACATACTTTAAATACATTACTTACAGCTTTCGGAAGCTCGAAAATCGGGTTCCAGTGGCTTGCAAACAGGTTCTAATGAGCCGCCTGTGCGTTCTAATGAGCCGCCTGCCCGTTCGGGTGGCTTCACAACGGGTTCCAATAGGTTACGAATTCACCGTTTCACCCCCTCAAGGCAGTGCATTTAGCGTTCGCAGAGGCTTGCGCCGGGCGAGGCCTTCTGGTATTATGCCTGAATTCAATAAAGGAAGAACCGATGTCAGAGAATCTGGGTCCGATCCTTCGCGAGCCTCCGCTGGTCCATGCGGCGCATGAGTGGGACGAGCAAAGCCGGCGGCTGCGGTACATTTATAACGGGCGCGCGGTGATGTCGATGGTCGTGCCCGGCGGCCAGGAGGTCGGGTTTCGACACACCTCCGACGGCGACCTGCAAGGCCTGCCGTTCGTGCAGCAGCTCTACTTCATGGTGGACCGGCCGCTGCGCGTGGAGGCGGCGTTCCACTTCAGCGACGACGCGATCAACATGCGTCCTCGCCGCGCGGGGCGCGAGCAGGCGATCCGCGCCCAGCTAGGCCGGCCGCTGACGTTCGGGGTCGCCGGCCTGTACGACATTCTGCAGGATCTGCTGCTGGAGTGGCACGGGCGAGCGTGGGAGTGGATCGGCGAGCGCCTGGAGCCGCACCCCGACGGCGGGCTGGTGGCGCGGCTGAGCGTCGAGCTGGGGCCAAAGCCCTGGTTCGTGAACTTCAAGCCGCACTACTATCGCACGCACCTTGGGTACGGCTATCACAAGCCGTGGTCCTGGCGGCCCAACCCCAAGCCGGTGTCCGGCTGGTGCTCGTGGGAGGCCTACCGCCGCGACGTGACCGAGCGGAACGTCCAGGAGGCGGCCGAGTTCTTCACCGCCAGCCTGCGACCGTACGGCATGGAGTACATCCAGCTCGACGACGGTTTCGAGAAGATGCCCATGCCGTTCCACGCGGCCGACATACCCAAGAGCTGGCTGGAAACCAACGCCCAGTTCCCCGGCGGGCACGCGGGCGTGGTGCAAAAGGTCCGCCAGGCGGGCATGGCCCCGGGCGTGTGGACCAGTTGCGGACTGGTCAACGAGGAGGTCGCCCAGGCCCAGCCGGACATCCTGGTCAAGGACGACGCCGGCCTGCCGTTCAAGGGCGACTGGATCGGGTACATACTTAATTGCCTGCCCGCGACGCTGGCCAAGCACGTGCTGCCGATCTATCGCGGGTTCAGGGACGCCGGATACACGTACGTGAAGGTCGATACGATCCGCCACCTGCTCTACGATGGGTTAGAGAAGGCGGCGAACCTGGGCCTGCTGAGCAACGCCGACGTGCAGAAGCGGTTCCGGGCCTACATGGCGTGCGCCCGCAAGGGCATCGGGGCCAAGTCGTATTTCCTGGGGTCCTGGGGCGTGCTGAGCGAGGCGGTGGGCACGATCGACGCCTGCCGGATCTCGATGGACGCCAACCCCACCTGGGCCGGGATGCGAATGCAACTGGTCGAGTCGGCCCGCTGGATTCACACGCAGCGAATCCTGTTCACCAACGACCCGGACCACATCTGCGTGCGGGCCAAGCTCGCCTGGGCGCGAAGCGTGGCCAGCGTGGTCAGCCTGACGGGCGGCCTGTTCATGCTCAGCGACCCGCTGGCTGCGTACGACGCCGACCGGTTGGCGATGCTCCGCAAATGTTTGCCGCCGCTGGCGAGTCAGGCGGGCGAGACCGGCCCGCTGGACGCGACGTATGCGGCCTTCACGTGGACCAAGCTGCACGGATTCGCCGTGCCCCGCGAGAACGTGGTGCGGGCGCAGGACGTGCAGCTCGACGACGCGCTGAACATGGCGGGCGAGTACGAGAGCATGAACGACGACCACCCGCTATCGACCTTGTGGTCGATGCACCTGGATTGCGGCGGGCGCAACTGGCACGTGGCCGTCCGCGTGGCGACCGTGCCGCTCAAGGCCTGCGCGGCGCCACTGGAGAACCTCGGCCTCGACGGCGCGGGGCGATACCACGTGTTCGACTTCTGGGCGCAGAAGTACCTGGGCTGCGTGACGGGCAGCCTGGAATGCGCGGCCTTGGAGCTGGGCGACTGCCAGGTGCTGGCGATGGTGAAGGCGGCGGACCATCCGCAACTGATCGCCTCGTCGCGGCACGTGAGCATGGACGCGGTCAGCGTCCGGTCGCACCAGTGGTCCGGCGGCAAGCTGGCCCTGCGGCTGGACTGCGTGCCGGGCGCGGCGGAGACTTATTTCTTCCACCTGCCCGAAGGCTTCGCCTCGCCGAAGCTCGCGTCGCAAGGCGCCTCGGCCGAGATCAATATCACCGGCGAGATCGCCGCCGTGACGGTCCAGGCGGAAAAGAAAGGTTGCACACTGACCCTGAGTTTTTGACAAGAACGCGCGTGGCCGGTAATTATGAGAAACATGTGAAATATTATAATAATGTGACAACAGCAAAAGTGAGCAATGCCGCCGCATCGCATCAGATTGGATTGTATCTTTCGCGTGAAAGGAGTCTAATGGTCTTGTGTCCTTGACTTCATTTCCGAGCACTTGGACCGTGGAAGGAGCTAACATGCGATTCATCGGCAACAATCACGCGATACACTTTGGAGGCGTCACCTTTGTCAACCGGGTGACCCTCGCGAAGTACGTCCTGGAGGAGATGGTCCGGTTCGACAAGAACCAGGACCAGCAGCAGGAGGTGGCCCGCTTCATCGCCGACGCGGTGGACCAGATGGAGGACGAGCTGCGGGACGAACTCAAGCAGAAGCACTATCACGCCGACCTTCACGTACCCGCACCGGAAAAGGTCGGATGATTCCGGGTGGCATGGCGACGTTGTTTGTCGCCATGCGATGCCCACAGAAACCGGACATGGCGACAAACAACGTCGCCATGCCACCCGGACCATCAGTAATTCGCGTTCTTGCTGGCCAGGTTGGTGTAGTCGTCCTTCGTGAATTTTTCGGCGGCCCTGGCGGCGGCCTTTTCCTCGTCGGTGCCGTTCTTGAGCTTCTCGTCGATCAGGCTCTGGCGGCGCTTCGAGTCGCCCGAGAGATGATCGCTGTTGATCAGGGCGCTGGAGTATTTCAAAATCCCCAGCGAGAAAAGGCCTTGAACCCGCCAGCACGGATCCTTGTCGTTCTGGACCACGTTGAACAGATCGCCCGGGTTGGGCAGTTCGTTCTCCCGGGTGAACCTGCTGAACATGTACTTGTTCTTGTTAGAGAAAAACGTTTCCACGTCCTGTATCGCGTTGACATACGTCTGGGCCTTCTCGGCCTGGCCCTCGTGCCCCGGCCAGTTGGGATAGAGCCCGTCGGAATCTCCGAGCCAATGGCAGGCGTGGGCCTGGACCTCAAGCCCCACGACGACGAAATAAGGATAGACGCGGTCGTGGCTCATGTGCCAGCCCATGATGAAGCGGTTGAAAATGATCTTCTGCGCTTCCTCGTTTTTCTTCAGGACCATCACCTGGTAGTGCGCATAGTCGCTCAACGCCTGGCTGACCACCTGGAAGTATTTCGCCTCGGGCAGCAAGAAGGTCACTTCCATTTTTTCAAGGTTGAAGGGATATTTCATCTCCTTCTTGGTCGCGCCCTGGGCGACGAAGGCGGCGATCTTCTCCATCAGTTCGAGGCCCTCCGGGTTGACCGCCCGGTTCACGGGCTTGCCCACCTGCGGCGGATACCAGGTCCCGATATCCGCGGCCGTTTTGTCGAGAATGGTTTGCGGGTGTTCCGAATTGTCCTCCACGGCCTTCTCGTAAAGCGGCTTGACGATTTCAATCGCCTTCTGATAGTCGTCGGCCGCGTTTCCGCTGCCGCCGGGTTCGGCCGGGACGACGGTCGTGATCGGAACCGCGACATCTTGGTAGTCCAACGCGCCCGCGGCCGTCGTGTCTTCGGTCGGGTCCGTCGTCGAGTACATGTTGTTGCAAATCACCCCGATGATCACTCCGCCAACCACCAGGACGATAACGCCGGCAACGATCCATCCGATCTTCGAGCTCACGATTGCTCCTTCGCTATAGGTTTGTTTCTCATGGTCTCCGGTTTCCCGTCTCACGGTTTTTCCGGAACCATGTACATGGTACCAAGGTTCTTTGGATCATAAAAGTACCGGCCTGCCTCGGACCAGCTCGAGGCCTCTGATCCTTGCGTGGCGAACCGGGTGAAGTTCACGCCCCAGAAACTTTCCTTCCCCGCCGGCCCGAACGCCGACAGCGGGATCGCCAGCTCCACCACCCAGAGCTTATCCTGTTTGGCGACGGCCACCGACGCCGCCACCGGCCAGGCGCTGGCGGCGCCCAGCGGCGGGTCCGTATGCACGCCCCGCTCGGTCAGCAGCACGCCGTTGGCCTTGACCGCGATGTGGTACAGGCCCTCCGGACCCTTGGCCGCGCAGCCGGGGTCGAGCACGACTTCCACCAGATCCTCGCCGCAGGCCATCAACTGCTCGTAATGGATAATGTTGCTGGACTGCGCCTTGATCTTGTCCAGTTCAGGCTCCTCGCAGCGGAAGGCGATGTAGAGGTTGTCGCGGTCGTGCGTGACGAAGGCGAGCGTTCCCCGCCTGGCGAAGGGCTTGTCGCTCTCGCCCCGCGCGCCGATGAGCCTGAACTCGCCGGCGGCATTGCCCGCCCGCATCGGCCAGTCGTCCAGTTTGCCGTCGATCACAGGCCCGCGCGGCACGCTTCCGGCCAGCAGGAACGGAACCGCCGCCGTCAGCGTCCGCCGGTGCTGCATGTCCTCGGTCAGGCTCATGGGCAGCAGCAGCTTGCCCGCGCCGCTGGCGGGCACGTAAGTGCCCTCGGCCGAAAGTTCCACGCTCTGCCTGGCGTTGGAGACCAGCGGCCCCAGGTGGACCTGGGCCACCTTCGCCTGCCAGCCTTCGGGAAGGTTCTCGAACTTGACCAGCACGTCCACGTCGCGGCCGTGCTCGTTGAACAGCTCCAGCGTCACCGTCGCGCGGAAACGATTGGACCCGGCGATCGGCAGCATTCGCGAGCGGATCTGCTCGACGCGAACGGTGTGCGTGCTCTGCTCGAACTGCTGCCAGGCCAACCGCTGGGCCAGCAGCGCCTGGTTGGACATCTCGGAGGGATGCACCAGCGCCTGGATTTCCTCGGCCATCAGGCGGCGGGCCGCCTCGTAGGCATTGCCCTCGTGAACCCAACCGCCCAGTCGCGGGTCGAGGTAATTGTCCCCGGCCGCTTCCAGCCCGGCGTATCGGACCAGCGAATTGGCGATGGCCGTGGCCACCCCGGGCCGCTCGCGCTGCCGCAACAGCCAAAGATAGGACAGGTCCTGCAAACCCCGCCTGAGCCGCTTGAGCCGGACCGAGGGCAGGACCGCGTCCACGCCCACGTCGCAGCCGGGATAGAACAGCCGCGTCTGGGCCTCGGCGGCGGTGGCGAACACGTCGCCCTGCCAGTTAAGCACCTCGGGCAGGAAGAGGCCGGCGCAGTTGTATTTCATGGCGAACCAGGGAATGCTCCGCACGTCGGCGGGCGTGGCGATCACGCCCAGGCTGGGCAGATACGGCGGCGTTCCCGGCGACAGCCACGCGCCGGCCAATCGCTGCCCGTCGCGGCGCGACGAGGCCGCCTTCGACGCGTCCAACCACTGCGCGGGCGGGGCCACGATGTCCGTCAGGCGGCGGAATTCGTCGCTGACGTTCCATCCGGTCAGCGCCGGCGGGTTGGGCGGCAGTTGCGAGAGGATCGGCGTGACCTGGTCGGCCATGCGGATGGTCCGCGAAAGTTTCACGTCCCGCGCGTACGCGTCCTGCTCGACAGGCCCGCGATACGGCCAGACGAAAAGCTGCGAGGCGTAGGGCAGGTTCTTGCCCAGATGCTGACGGCTCTCGGCGGCAATCGCCAGTGCTGTGGCCGAGTAATCGTCGCTGTCGGGCCCGCCGTAATTTCGCGGGTCCGGCCAAGTGTCGCCAAACGGCATCGGCCAGGCGCCACAACCGATGTGGTCCTCGAAGGCCGACCCGTCCAGGTACGGCAGGACGACGGCGTCGTAGTCCTCCCAATCCAGCAGGACCCTGCCGGCCATGTCGCGCTTGATGACCGGGTGAATCGACCGATCGAACAGGTCCAGGCGGTGCTGGTGGGCCAGCACCATCATCTGCCGCATGAGGACCAGGCCCTTCATCACCAGTGGATTGTTGCGGTCCATCGCCTCGGGCACAAAGGGCTTTCCGTCCCGCCGGATGAACTTGCCGAAAAGCGTGACATAGTCGAACGCGCCCAGCGCGGCCAGCGGGCGGTCGTCGGGCAGGACGAAGTCGTACACCTTGAGCGACAGTTCGAGCGTCGCGTCGGCCCGGCCGTCGGCCCTGAGGCGAACGTGACCTTTATACTCCCCGGCCGGGACGGTCCGCCCGACGGCGACGTCCACCCAAAGCGCCAGCCGCTCGCCCGGCTGCAGGGCGAGCGAACCCTTGCCCGGGGCCGAGAGCGGAATCAGGGCGTCGTAAAAGTTCGCCGGCTCGGGCACGACGTTGACCAGCCGCAGATACCAGGGCGGATACTGCGTGACCTTCACGGGCATCATGCGGAACGCGGCGATTCCGGCGGCGTCGATCTTTGCCCCGCCGGGGCCGACGAGGTCGCCGGACACAAACTGAAGGTTCGTCGCCGGAGTCTGACCCGGCTCGACCATCAATTGAAGGCTGATCGTTTCGTTGGCGGCGGCGAAGAGTTTGACGGCGCCGGCGTGATCGTCATAGATCGCCGGATCGTTGGCCAGCGGCGTGCGGTCGGTCAGGTGGACCATCTCGCTCTGCGCGCCCACCGATACCGCCGGCAATTGGTTGCCCCATGTGCCCCATGAAAATGAAAACTTAGTGTCAATTGGCTTGCCGCAACCGCCCAGCAAAACCAGGCCCAGGATTATGATCCATCGCATGTACTGCATGATCGGATTGTACCGGAGACAATAGCGATTAGGGAATAGCGATTAGGGCAGGAATGGGCTGTGTTGCAGGTGGCGTGTGTGACGCGGACATCTTGTCCGCGTGTGACGCGGGCGTCCCGCCCGCGTGTGTCGCAGGCATCTTGCCTGCGTCTTGATGTTGCCGTTGTTGTCGCTGTTGTGCAGAAGCAGCAAAGAAGAAGAAGAAGAAGAAGAAACAGCCGGAAAGGGCGAAGACGCGGACAGGATGTCCGCGGCACACGCGGGCAAGATGCCCGCGTCACATTTAGTTTGGCGGAGGCAACCGGTAGAGCGTCATCATCGGCGAGACATGGCTATGGTCCGACGACCATCTGAAATGGTCGCCATGAAATTCGGTCGGGTCGGCCGGCGCCGTCGCGGGAGACGTGGTCGAAGCCGGTTGCGAGGAGGCCGCTGGAGCGATGGGCGGCTGAAGGTGCCGCACAAGCACCAGGCCCAGGTTGTCCAGGCACGGCAGGCCGATGGGGCCTTCATTCATTCGCCGCTCCAACAGATCGCCCAGATACTCGGCCGGGAATCCGTAGGTCACGCCCAGCCGAACCGTTTCATCCCAGTTGACCCAGATGTGCGTCACTCCTAATTTTCGGAGGTTCCGCAAGGTTTCCTGCGGCGTCTTGCCCAGCGGAATGGGTTTGGCGCCGTCGCTGTCGAATGCGGTGGCATAGACGGCGCCGTCGGGCAAGTAGAAAACGCTGGCCTGGCCCAGCACGGCGATCTTTGAGCCCGGCGGCAATTTCGCGGCGTCGCGAGTCATCCACCAGTTTGCGGCGATGAATTGGCCGGAGGCGAAACAATTTTCGCCCCCGCCCGCCTCCGCGAGCATGTTGTACGCCGTGACCAGGTTGATCAAGGCCGCCACCACAAGAATCACCGAGGCGGCCGACAGCCCCCACCGCCCGCCGGTGGCGGCGTTCTTGCGAAGCGGATTCTTGGCCACTCGCGACAGGCGCGCCAGCAGACCGCCCGACAGCAGCGTCATGGGAACAATCGCGATGGCCAGGAACCTGGGCGGCATGTCATGCGTGATGGCCGCCCACAGCGCCACCTGCATCACCAGCACGGCCAAGAGCGAGCGTTCCCACGCGCCGCCGCCGCCCTTGGCCAACACCACGCAGGCGGCCACGAGCGTCAGCACAACCAGGGGCAGGGCGAACTCGCTATCGCCCACGAAATTCGTGAACAGGTTCATCAGGCGATCCGGTTGGCGCGGCGGAGGCAATTGAACCGCCGGCGGCGGCACCGGCGGAAGGTCCGCCCTGCCGTGACCGGCCTGGAACCGCTCCTGCGACTGGGCCGACCAATACCCGCGCCCGAAAACATCCGTCGCCAGTGGGAACACCGGATTGCCCGTGTACGCCGTGTTGCGGATCAACCACGGCGACAGCAGCGCGACACATAATGCTCCCGCGATCATGACGTGACAAACCCCTTTTCCGGTGCTGTTCCGCTTGCGGCTTAGCATCTGTTCGGGATTTGCGTTCTGTCCCTCGGAAGGGTGGCATGGCGACGTCGTTTGTCGCCATGCGTTGTCCGCCGGCCCCAGACATGGCGACAAACAACGTCGCCATGCCACCCTCATCGCCGCCGCCGCGAGCATGACCGCCAGCACCGGCGCGGCGACGAATCCAACGGCCAGGTACTTCGTCGCGCACGCCGCGCCGACGGCCAGGCCGACCAGCGCCGCCGATTGCCAATCCGAGGCCTTCAGCCACCGCCGCAGCCACAGCAGCGCCAGCGCCAGGTAAAACACCGCCGACAGTTCCACCATCGCCAGGTAGCTCAGGTAAAGCAGCAACGGCGCCGTGCCCAGCAGCACCGCGCCGAACCTGCCGTGCGCGTCGTCCTCGCGCCGCAGCGACGAGAACACGGCCGCCACCGCCAGCGCCAGGTACACTCCCTGGATCAGGTTGGCCAGGTACATGCCCTCGTACGCCCCGCCGCGAAGGACCATCGCCAGCAGGTAGAGCATCTCGGTGCCCATCGGATAGAAACTGTAGCAGTTGTGCCGCAGCGGGCCGATGTGCTGCGCGGCGAAATACTCCCGCGGGACCTGCAAATGATATTCGAGCACGTCGTAGCCGTCGCCGCCCAACTGGCACCAGCCCGGCGGGCAGGTCGCGCCCGAGACCCACAGCGCCGCCGCCACGGCAAGCAACACCCAAATCAGCGCTCGCCCGTCCAGCCGCCGGGGAAGCGCCTTGTCACCCAGCGAGTGACGGCTTTGCCACAGCGCCGCCAGCACGCCCAGGACCGTTACCGGCCACCACACCCACGCATTGAGCATTCCCTGCCAAGCCGTACCCACCGCCAGCACCAGCGTCGCCAGAATCCAAAGCCCCAGCCCGATGGCCGTAACGACCGCCAGCCCCGCGGGACAATCCTTCGGCAGCAACTTCCTCACGGCCGGATAACCGATCCCGCCGGCGGCGACGACCAGGACGGTCAGTTGCCCCAGGTCCGTGAGCAGTTGCAGCACCCAGCGGATGTCGGCCCCGATGTCCGCGCCAAGGCAATGCGTGGCCAGCAGCGTCACTCCCGCCGCCAGCAGCACCAGGACCACCGCGCCTCGCATCGGCAATGTTCCGGATTGTGGATTCTGTTGGATCAAGAATTTCTACTTTCCCGCCGGGGCGGAGGCCGGTTGGCTGGCCGGCGTAGTGGCCGCGAGTTTGGGCGCCTTGCTCGGCAGGTAGACCTGGACATCGGACAGGACCACGCCCATTTGCTCCATGTCGGTATTGAAAACGCTGTCGCTGCGGTTGAGCTGCGTGCTGTATTCCTTGATCGTTCCGACGATCGCAACAGGCTTGTGCGCGTCGATGACCTTTTGCACCGCCTCGTCGAGCGTGACCGGCTCCGTCGAAAAGATAAAACCCTTGCTGGACTTGCACACCAGCGTGCGGCCGCCCTCCGAATCGGTCTCGATTTTCTCGACCGTCATCACCCAGGACACCTTGGCGCCTTTGTAACTGTGTTTCTTTTTCCACGCGGCCAGTTCCGCATCATACTTGGCCGTGGCCTCTTTTCGTTCCTGCTCCTCCAGACCTTTCCAATTTTCACGATCCTTGGGAGCCATCGGTTCGGTCGCCAGGTCGTCCCCCAAGGCGTCCAGCGACGACAGCGGGGGCGCTTTCTTTTCTTCGGGCGGATTGTTGCCGCCC
>CAZYDC010000005.1:0-23330 GCA_964646065.1 uncultured Planctomycetaceae bacterium
TCCTGAAATCCGACCATGACCCCAAGGGGTCGTCCATGCGATCTCGCTGTGCTGCCTTCGCGGGTTGAGGTCGTGAGCCCGGCCGCGAGACTGAGTTCTTCTCTTGGCCGTTCAATCGTCAATTGTCAATCGTCAATCGTCAATTCTTCTCTTCCCGCTGCTCATATTCAGTTGTCAAATAGCAACACCCACGAGCTTCTATCAAGCCCGCGTCGGTCCATAACAAAGACCGCAGTGTACATTATACCATAGATTTATAAAATGTTAGTAAAAAACCACACTTAATAAATATTTCATTATGTAACCACATGGCTGGCCGTGTCTAGCCGTTGTAAATATTTTTTATTTGGAGGATTCGTACCCGGACCTCGCCACAAAAGGCAGCAGGAACATTGGTCCCGCATGTGACGGTTCCTCCGCCTTTGCCGGGGAACGGATACACAAAGTGAAAAGGGATCAAACAAGACTTCCACCGCAGCGGCTTCCACGCTCATCTGTCCGAAGAACTACGCTTCCGCCGGATGAACCGTTTTTTCTGTGACGGCTGTGTCGGCGGCTCCTCGGCCAGCGGGCTGGGTGGCGCCACCAATTCTTCCTTCACTTGTGGCGGCCGCAGGCCGATTCTGCGGCCGAAGAGGCCGACGCACCTTGCGATGGCCAGCCCGAAGGCGCCGACAACGGTCAAGACCATTGCGAACTTCAGGGCCGTCAGCAGGATCCATACGCCCGCCCTGACGCCGCTCATCCACGGCGTATCGGCCGTGCCCAACACTGCGGGAATGCGGTCCATTCCGATAAACGCGACGACGGCCAGCGCCAGCGAGAGCAGCAACCCTCCGATCCACAGGAACGTCACCAGCCACAGGACGGCCAAGTCCCCGGGACGGCGCAGGGCGGCGGTGAGAATGAGCTTTGGGTTCAGGGCCTTGCCCATGCCCGCGGCCGACAGGTGCAGCAGCGCCAACGGCAGCAGAGGCAGCGTCACCAGCGGCAGCGCGTACATGCACGCGATTGCCGCCGCGCCGAGGGCGGCCAGAAGAGGCCGCCTCGACAGCAGCGAGGGCAACGACGGCGGGTGGCTGTCCATCCGCAGCGTGTGCGCGACGGCCGACAGGAGGAACTCCAGCAGGTATCCGCCGAGGTAAACCAGAATCAGCCCGACCAGTCCGATCAGCCCCCAGCCCCACCCGTGCAGATAGGAGTTCTGGCTGCCCGCCCGGTAAACTCCCTGGGCGATTGAGCCGCCGATGAACCCCAGCATCGCTATTCCCGCCACCGCCCACTTGCCCTCCAAGGCGTAACTTCCAGCCTGCTGTCCGCCACGCGCAATCGGGTTGACCGACGGTCCGCTTAACGCACAGGCGCACTGGGGGCACAGTTCGGTCCCGTCGGGGAAGGCCTCTTGGCAGGACGGGCATCGCAACCGGTTATCGTCGCGTTCGACCGACAGGACGAACAGGCAGGCGATCACGAACCCGGCGACCCAACCCAGCGCCCCGCCGATGTAAACGCCCGCGATCGGGTGGCTGTGGAAGATGAAGTATCCCCCCACCGCCCCGCCCAGGATTCCCGCGACGCCCATCGCGACGATGACCCAGACGGCGGTCCTGGATTCCAGCACGCCATCGCCGGGCGGTTCGTACAGCGTTTCCTGGTCGTATGCAAGGTCGTCCAGCAGGACGGCCGTGCTTCCGTCCGCCAAAGCCTGTCTGCGCCATCGGATGGCCGCGCGGCATTCTTCCGCATACGCAAGGTCGGCGTCCGTCGCAGCGTCTTGCGTTGCGGCCGGCGTGGGCACCCTGCCCGGCGCGGGTGCCATGCTTCCGTCCGCGGAAGCATGTCCGAGTCGTTCTGCGTTCGCGCGGGAATTATTTGCCGCCGGAATCGCCTCCTGCGCCTGCACCTCGCCAAACCGCAACTGGTTCAGCAACGTCAGATCGATCATGTTCTGGCCGGCGATAATTTCCCAGGAACGATCTCCGAGCGGTTTTTTCGAGACGGCCGGCGTGGGCGGCATGCTTAACTTGGGGGCCATAGCCTTGGGTGCCACGCCCAAGTTGGGTGCCATGCTTCCATTTTCGGAAGCATGTCGCGCGACTCTCGAATCGTCCGAACATGCTTCCGACGACGGAAGCATGGCACCCTTGGCCTTCATGGGACCCTTCGGAGGTCTGGCACCTGCTGGAACGTTATCTGGCACCCATTCGTTGAACTGCGTCAGATCGATAACCGGCTCACCGGCCTCGTCTTTCGGGGCGGGCGCTGGGGGAGATTTCTCCGGCCCGGCCGGCATGGACGCCATGCTCGACTCGGGTGCCATGCCCAAGTCTGCGCGGGCATGTCTGGGACCTTCGATGGTCGCGGGACAGGAATCTGCGGACGGAAGTTCAGTACCCGCTCCGCCCAGCGAATCGTCCGGACATGCCCGCGCAGACTTGGGCATGGCACCCTTAGTATCGATGGCACCCTTAGTACCCACGTCACCCTTGGCTGGCGAGCCCTGCCCGATGACCTGGACGGTCCCGCACGTCGGACAGCGGGCCCTCCTGCCCACGCCGTCTTCCGGCACGTCGAGCAGTTCCCCGCACCTCGGATTTGAACACATGATCAGGATCGCCATCCGGCCGTCCTTCCGTCCCCGCCAACGCCCGCGTGGACGTGTTATGAGTTTCGGTCTCTAAGTAGCAATCTCCTGTTAACGTAGCGTTAGTTTATCACAGAACGTGCTTGTCTTGCTGTTCCGCTTGCGGCTTAGCATCTGTTTCTCCTGCTTCCCCGTGAACAACAACAGATGCTAAGCCGCAAGCGGAACAGCAAGAACTGGGTTTCCCACGAACACTTTTTCTTTGCTGTTTTCGCGCGATTTGTTTCTTCTTTGTCGTTAACCTCTTGGGCTGTTGCTGTTTTCGCGTCATTCGAGAAATTCGTGGCAAAGTCTTTTTTCTTCGTCGAAAAGATGCGATTGCCCCGTTCCATCAGTAATTGACCATTATGCCTTCGGCCACGTCGCGATCGACCAGGCCTTGCTCGATCAGGTCGCCGATGGACTGCCTCATGCTGATCATACCGTAGCGGCCACCGGTGGTGATAACGTTCCTGAGCATGAAAGAGTCCCGATGGCGGACGATGTTCTTCACGGCGTCGGTGGCGATGAGCACTTCGCAGGCGACCCGCTTTCCGCCGTCCAGCGAGGGGATGAGTTCCTGGTGGATCACGCCCACCAGCGCCCCGGCCAGAAGGTAACGCACGTGGTCCTGCTCGTCGGTCGGGCCGTAGCTCAGCAGCCGCTCGATGAGCTTGTCGATGGAGATGATGTGCAGCGTGGAGAGCACCAGGACCCCGGTCTCGGCCGCGGTCAGGGCGATCTTGAGCGTCTCGTAATCGCGCATCTCCCCGATGAGGATCACGTCGGGGTCCTGCCTCATCGCGGCCCGCAGCCCGGTGGCGAAGGTCTTGGTGTCGCGCCCGATCTCCCGCTGGCGGATGATGCTGCCCTCGGGCGTGTGAACGGTCTCGATCGGGTCCTCGATGGTGATGATGTGCTTGCGATCGGTCCGGTTGATCTCCTGGATGATCCCCGACATGGTCGTGGTCTTGCCCTGGCTGGTGCTCCCGGTGATGAGGATGATGCCCTTGGTGGCGCGGGCCAGTTCGTGGACGATCGGCGGAAGGGCCAGTTCGTCGATGGTCTTGGCCCGCTCGGGCAGGATTCGGATGACGGCCCCGATGGAGCGGTCGTTGTACGAGATGTTCACGCGGTAGCGTCCCTCGTCGTCAAAGATCATCAGGTCGTAATCGAGCAGGCGGCGGAATTCCTCGATCTGCGTCGGCGTGAGCATTTCAAACACCAGCCGCTCGGCCAGCTCGGGCGAGACCTTGCCCATCGTCGATGGGATGAGTTCCTTGCCGATGCGGAACAGCACCGGCGCGCCCGCGCAAATGTGGATGTCGCTGGCCTCCTTCTCGATGGCCAGGGTGATCAGCTTTTTTATTCCCGGAGAAATCATGTTACGCCGAACCCGATTTTGAGAAGAGCTTCCTGAACACCACAATCGAAGTCAGCAGGACCGTCTATTCGATTTCAACAAGCCGCCCGCATCGGATCGCATTGTACCGGAGCATAGGCGGTGGGGACAAGAACAGAGTTATTTTTTGAAAATGGCGCGGGTTGCCAAGGGTGCCATGTTTCCGCGTCGTTGTTGTTTGCGGAAGCATGTCTTCGCTGTTTCTTCGCCTTTTCTTCGTTGTGGGTTTCGTATGAATGCCCAGGTCGTCAGCACATGCTTCCGAAGACGGAAGCATGGCACCCTTTTCCACATGACAACCTCTTCCCTCCGTGCGGGCGGGCGTTTACACTTGCGGGCATGACCAAAGCCGATCTCGCAAGTCCCGCTCGCACCTCCCGGCCGGTCGGCGCGCTCGTGGTCGGCCTGATCGCCACGGCAATGGTCTGCGCCGGGCACTTGGCCGGACTGGACGAACCCGGCGAATTGTTCACGCTGGACCTGCGATTTCGCAACCTCTCGACGGCCGGGCCGACCCCGGACATCGTCCACGTCGATATCGACGACGACAGCCTCCAACAGGCGGGCCGCTGGCCTTGGCCTCGAACCCAGATCGCCGGACTGGCCGATCTGCTGACCCGTTGCGGAGCCAGGACCGTCGCGATGGACATCGAGATGCCCGAGCCGCAGGAACTGCGTTTCAGCTCCCCGGCCGAGATCGCGGCGGATATCGAATTGGCCGGGGCGCGAGAGCCCGGTTTCCGCTCGGCCGCCGAGGGCGACGATTGGAGGCTCTCGGCCATCTTCAACCTGGTCCCGCCGCAGTTCGGGGATGAGGACCTCGCGGACTTTCTTCTATCGCACCAGCAGGAGAATATCTTCCTGCCGATGCACATCGCCCCGAATGCCCCGCCGCCCTCGCCCAATGACCTTACCGAGCGAATCCGTGGCCTGTTGAGCAACTCATCCACAACCGGCCCGGCCCTTCCGTTCCCGATGGTCCGGGAGCAACTCGCCTCGGCGGAGTCCGACAAGGCGCAGCGGACGGCCTACCTGCGGGCTCGCGCGATCCTGGCCATGCAGCGATTCGCCGTCGATCCGGCGGGCGTTTCGGGCTACCCGCTGAAGGAAGGCCCGCTGACACCGCCGCTGGTGACTTTTGCGCAGGCCATACGGCACAGCGGTTTCGTGACGGTCATTCCGGACAAGGACGGCACGGTTCGCCGGATTCCCCTGCTGGCGCGCGACGGTGCGTTCATCTATCCGCAATATGCCCTGGCGATTGCCGCCAATGACCTTGCCGGCCGGCACGGCGGCCCCTGCCGATGGTCCGCCGACGCATCGCGCGTCGAGTTGAGCTATCCGGACGCCTACCGGCTGAGCATCCCGGTGGACGCCGACGGCAAGCTGCTGATTAACTGGATGAGGTCTCCGCAAGGCCCGCCAGCCGCGCACATTTCGGCCGGCAAGGTGGTGCGGCTGTGGAAAATGCGGGACTCTTCCGCTGACCTAAAACGCCTTACGCGAGCGTACCAGACGCGGCTTGCGATGAAGCTGACGTCCAAGTCGCTGCCGGACCTGCTTCAGAAGGCGGTTCAATCGCGAGTCGAACGCCAGCAGAGGGAACTCTACGGCGAGGGCGAAACTCCGGCGAACCAACCCGCACAATCGTACGCCGAAATAGAGAGCAAGATCGACCAGCAAGTGGCCGCATTCTCGGATGACTTCAACCTTCAGGACATGTCCGAGGCGGAAAAACTATTCCTGGGCCGATACAAGGCGGGCGTGGCGGCGCTGCCGCGATTGTTCCAGGGCAACCAGGAACAGTTGCAAAGCGGCATGGCCAATTTGCGGAAGATCGTGGCGGGCAAGATCTGCCTGATCGGTTCGTCGGCCACCGGGGCCGCGGACTTCGTGCCCACGCCGATGGGCAACCGAATGCCCGGCGTCGAGGTCCACGCCAACATCGTCAACACGATCCTGACCGGGCGATTCGTCCGGCAGGCGCCGTGGTGGTTGAACGTGGCGGCGATTCTGCTGGCCGGCGCCGCTGTGACACTGCTGGCGGCGACGCGTCCGCTGATTACGCAGGCGGCGCCGGCGGCGCTGGCGCTGGCGGCGGCGTTTGCCGCATTTAACTGCTACCTGGTGTTCGGGCAATGGGGTTACTGGTTGGCGATAGTGTCGCCTGTGGCGGCCATGCTGGCCGGTTTCGTGGCCGTGACGGCGTACCGCCAGTTGACCGAGGAGCGGGCCAAGAAGCACATTCGCGCCATGTTCGCTCACGCACTTTCCCCGGCGCTGGTGGACCGGCTGATCGAGGATCCCACGATGATGGAGCTAGGCCGGCGCGAGCTGACCTGCTTCTTCAGCGACCTCCAGGGGTTCACGCCGATGGCCGAGCGGCTGGGCGAACAGGGAACGGCCAACCTGCTGCGGCGGTACTTCGACCGGGTCACGGAGATCGTCCAGAACCGCCGCGGCGGGTACCTGAACAAATTTTTGGGCGACGGCATTTTCGTATTTTTCGGCGCGCCGGTGTTCCAGGAGGATCACGCCGCGCGGGCCCTGGCCGCCGCACTGGAATGCCAGGAGGAAGTCCGCGAATTGAACCTGCAATTGGCCGGCGAGTTCGACCCGCCGGTGCGGATTCAAATGCGAATCGGACTGGCGACCGGCAAGGTGATGGTGGGCGATTGCGGTTCGACGGACAAGCAGGACTACACGGCCATCGGCCCGACGGTGAACCTGGCCAGCCGCCTGGAGGGGGCCAACAAATTCTTTCACACGCGCATCCTGGCGGCAAAGTCCACGTACGAGCTTGCCAGCGTGGCCCAGCCGTCCTCGGCTGGAGGCGACTGGCTGGCCAGGCCGCTGGGCAAGGTGGTCGTGGTGGGCACTTCCGAACCAACCGAAGTATGGAACCCGCTGGCCCGGCGTAAAGACGCGCCGGCGGCCCTGGTCCAAGTGTGCGAACTGTTCACCGCGGGAATGGACGCGTTCCAGGCAGGCGACTTCGAGCAGGCCGCCAAGGCATTCCAATCCGTGTTGGAAATTCAAAACGACGACGGCCCGGCGAACGTCTATCTCGCCCTCTGCCAGTCATACCTGGCAACCCCCCCGCCCAAGGACTGGCAGATCGTCCGGTTGACCGAAAAGTGAACGGGCGTTAAGGGTGGCATGGCGACGTTGTTTGTCGCCATGTCTGCGTCTGGCGGACATCGCATGGCGACAAACAACGTCGCCATGCCACCCTTCAATAATGCACGCAGATCATGGACAGCCCTTGCGGCGGCGCGGTCGGGCCTGCGTTGGTGCGGTCGCGTGTGGAGAGGATCAGGTCGATTTGCTCGGGCTCCCATCGGCCTCGGCCTATCTCGATGAGCGTGCCCACGATGTTCCGCACCATGTTGTACAGGAATCCGTTGCCCTGCACCGTGACGTGAATCTCGTCGCCGACCTCGGCCACCTCGCAGCGGAAGATCGTGCGGACGGTGTTGTCGCGTTGGTCGGAGGACGTCGCCAGGCCGCGGAAGTCGTGCGTGCCCAGCAGCCGCGGAGCGGCCTGCCGCATTCGGTCGGCGTCCAGCGGCCGCCAGAAATGGTACACCAGGTTGTGCCGGTCCACAGCCCGCTGAGGCGAGACCAGGATGCGATAGCGGTAGGTTTTCCCCACGGCGCTGCGGGAGGCGTGGAACGCGTCGGGCGCTTCCTGCGCGGAAACCACGGCGATGTCGGCGGGCAAGCGCGAGTTCATCGCGCGGCGCAGGCCTTCGAGCGGAATGCGGAAATTCGTGGTGTGGAAGTTGGCGACCTGCCCCGAGGCGTGGACTCCGGCGTCGGTGCGTCCGGCCCCGTGGACGATCACCGGATGCCGAACCACCCGCGCAGCCGCCTCCTCCACGCACTGCTGGACGGTGATGAACCCCTCGGCCTGCCGCTGCCAACCGTGGTAGGCCGCCCCGTTGTAGGCGACCACCAGTTTGATGTTGCGCTTCGGCGGTTGCGGCCCCGAGGGCGGTTCCGGCGGCGGGCCAAATGGGGCCTGGGGTTCGTTCACGCCTTGGCCTCGATCAGTTCTGGTCGGCCGGCGGCTTCTCGCCGCTCTTGCCGGATTTTTTGTACTCGTCGGGGACGTAATCGGGATTCGGCAGGATCGTTCCTTCGATGACGACCGTGTCGAACAGCGTGGGCGACCGGTCGGAGCCCTTGGTCTGGAGCACGAGCTTGAGGCTGCCCTTGAAATCCTCGACGTTTTCCCCGCTGGGTTTGAAGGTGTACGCCTCCGTGCCGTTGATGCTCCAGGCGATGTTTCCGTCGCCCGTGCTGGACAGTTCGATCTTGCAGGGTTTGTCGCTCATCAGGCGCGTCTTGAAGTCGGTCCAGTCGCGCTCGAAGCTGTAGCAGTACAGCCCGTCATCCATGACCTTGAAGGACAGCGTCGGCTCGCGCCAGCGAGCGCTCTTCCAGGGCGTGACGACGATCTTGGCGGTCAGTTCATGGCGCGCGGCCCCGGTGATCGTGATCTTGAAAGGCTTGTCCTGGCGGAACGGCAGGCGGCACTCGATCGCGCCGGTCTTGGTCGCGCCGGAGGTCTTGCACCCCAACATGCTGTTTCCGACTTCCCACGTGCCGCCCATCGTGTCCCAGTCGTTGATCTCGGCCTGGCTCTTGAACTCGTACGTCAGCCGGACGCGACCCGAGCCCAGCGAGTCCAGTTTGGCCTGGATCGTGCCGTACGCCTCCGACAGCGCCTTCTTGACCTTCTCGCCCTGGCTGGTGCCCGAGGCGCTCTGCCATTCCAACATGGCCAGCTTGACCTTGGCGGCCGCGGTTTCGGGCGGATCGCTCGCCAGGTACAGGTCCGCCAATTCCAGGGCCGACTTGGAAGCGTTGATCTTCGCCACGTCGGTCAGGGAATCGATCACGCGAACCAGGCCGTCAATCGCGTCCAGGGCCTTCCGGGTGTCCAGCGGCTTGGGGTGGTCCAGAACGTCCACCGCCGCCACGACGACTTTTCCGCGCGGGTCTTCCCCGGCGCCGTAATACTTGGCCGCCGCGTGAAGGTCGCCTGCGGTCTCCAGGTACACTCCGGCCACCGCCCTGGAGGCCAGCTTAATTGCCTCCGCGTCCTTGGATTTCTTGGCCGTTTCCAGCCTGGCCAGGGCCTCCTTCAGACGCACCCGCTTGAGCGTGGAGGCCTTGACCTGCTTATCCAGGTCGTCCATCGACTGGGTGTATTCCCGGAGCCTGTACAGGTTCATCCACGCCCGCGCCTGCCGCACGGTCGAGCTCACTTCCAGACCGCTGTCGTCGTCGCTCATGGCCACGTCAACGTACGACATGGACATTTCGATGGCCGCCTTGGCCAGCGCCTGCAACTCGTCCGCGCTCACGTGCTCCAGGTGGGCCTTGCCCAGCCGCCTCGCGGCGATTTCCTTCAGGTAGAACGCCTTGTCCACCGCGTTCATCGGCGAGACCGACTGGATCATCTCCATCGCCTTGCGGGCCAGACGCCCGGCCGGCTCGCTGCCGATCATCACCGACACCCTCAATGCCGACGTCGCCAGGGCCGCCTTGAGCTTGCCGGAGGTCGAACCGTCACTCGCCGCCGCCAGCAGTTGGCTCGTCACGGCCAGAGCGTCCTCTTCCTTGAGCCTGCCCTTGGCCGCATCGGCGATCCGCTTTCCGAACATCTCCTGGACGATCTTTCCTTCGGCACTCTGCGCGGTGGGGTCGGCGGGCAGCGACGTTGGGCCGGCCCACTGACCCAGGCATACGCCCGCGCCCGCCAGCACCAGGCCAACCAGCCATCCTGTTTTTTTCATGTCCGAACCCTTTCTCATCGGCGCCACATGGGTGCCATGCCCAAGTCCGCGCGGGCATGTCCTCCCGATACCACTAACATTACAAATCGTGATTCACTGTAACGGTTCTGTTCAAATTCCGTTCAGTATTTGATGTTCGTCCATCCTCATCTGTTCACGGCCTGAGGCATCGCGGTGTTCACATGCCCGCGCAGACTTGGGCATGGCACCCTGATTCATCGCCTTGCGTGCAACATTGTGCTATAGCAGTTCCGCGATCTGCACGGCGTTCAAGGCCGCGCCTTTGCGAATCTGGTCGCCGCTGACAAACAGGTCGATGCCCACACCGCCGTCCTGGCTGGGGTCCTGGCGGATTCGCCCGGTCAGAACGTCGTCCTTGCCGGATGCGTCGATCGGCATGGGGAAGTAATTCCGCTCGCGGTCGTCCACGATTTTTACGCCCGGCGATTTCGAGAGGATCTCGCGCACGCGAGTCTCGCTCATCGGGTGGGTGAACTGGATGTTGATGGCCTCGCTGTGGGCCCGCAGCACCGGCACGCGAACGCACGTCGCCGTGACGCGAATCTCCGGGCAGTGGAAAATCTTTTGCGTCTCGAGCACCATCTTGGTTTCCTCGGCATTGTAGCCGTCCGGGCCCACCGCGCTGTTGTGCGAGAACACGTTGAACCAGCAGCGATGCTGCAGCACCTTGGGATGGTACTCCTTGCCGGCAAGGAACGCCCGCGCGCCTTCTTCCAGTTCGGCCATGGCCATGGCGCCCGCGCCGCTGACGGCCTGGTACGTGCTGATGACCAGCCGCTTGATCGGATTGGCCTGGTGCAGCGGCCAGACCGGGACGTTCATAATGATGGTCGAGCAGTTGGGGTTGGCGATGATGCCCTTGTGCTTTTTGATGTCGCCGGCGTTGACTTCCGGAACGACCAGCGGCACCTCGGGGTCCATGCGGTAGGCCGAGGTGTTGTCCACCACCACCGCGCCCGCGTCCACCGCGACCGGGGCGTACTGCTTGGACACCGGCCCGCCCGCCGACGCCAGAACCAGGTCGATTCCCTTGAAACTCTTTGCCGTCAACTCCTCGATCACCAACTCCTCGCCGCGAAACTTCAGCTTCTTGCCGGCGGAGCGGGCCGAGGCGAGCAATTTCAAACTCGCCATCGGAAAATTCCGCTGCTCCAGAATGGCCAGAAACTCCGTGCCGACCGCGCCCGTGGCGCCCATGACCGCTACATGCTTGCTCATCTTCAATTCCTGTTAATGTTCCGAACCGAAAAGATAAAACTGACGATGACCATCTTATCGAAATGTCGCCGCAGGGTAAAGAGCGCGGGTGTATCCGGGAGGCAATCGCGTTCTCATAGCATGGGCATCTTACCCATGAGTCCCACGGGCGTCCCGCCCGTGCTACGGGGTTTGCGCCTTTTGCAGCAGGCCTCGGGCGTGCGCGACGGCCGCGTCGGTGGGGTTCTTGCCCGAGAGCATCTCGGCCAATTCCTGGAGGCGTTCCTCGCCCTCCAGCGTGCGAACCGTGGTCACGGTCTGTCGGTCTTTACCGGGGCCGACGACATCCTTGGCGATCCGCAGGTGCCGGTCGGCGCAGGCGGCGATCTGCGAGAGGTGCGTGATGCAGATGATCTGGTGCGCGCCGTCGCCGTTGGGGACAGACGCCGATTTCGAAGACGAAATCGACCTCTGTCCCCCGGCCTTCGGCGTCTGTCCCCCGGCCTTCTGCCCTCCCGGCCTGATCCCGTGCGCCAGCGACTTCATCTTCCGCCCGATGGTCGCGCCCAGCCGGTCGCCGATGTTCGCGTCGATCTCGTCGAACACCAGCACGGTGATCTGGTCCTTGTCGGCCAGGATCGTTTTGAGCGCCAGCATGATCCTGGAAATCTCTCCGCCGCTGGCGATCTTGCGAAGGGGCAGCCGCTCCTGCCCCGGATTGGTGCGGACCAGGAAATCCATCTCGTCCAGCCCCGACGAGTCCACGGCAGCATCGTCCACGGCCCGCGTGCGAATCTCCACGTCGAACGCCGCCTCCGTCATTTCAAGTTCATGGAACTGTTCCTCGACCAGCGACTTCAACCTTTTGGCGGCCTGCGAACGGAGTCGGGTCAGCGCGGCCCCCACCGTCGCCAACTGCCGCTCCAGTCCCTGTATCTGCTTGTCCAGGCTGCCCAGCGACTGCGAATCCGACTCCAGTTCCGCCGCCTTCTGCCCGATCTGCGTACGATAGGCCAGCACGGCCTGGACCGGGTCGCCGTTGGCCGATTGGGCCATGCCCGGCCGCGCGCCGGGCGTCCGGGCGTATTTGTGGATCAGGTTGTTCAATTCGTTGAGCCGCTCCTCGACGCGGCCGAACTCGCCCGGATCGACCTCCAGCCGATCCTGGTATCGCGACAGGGCCTTGGCGACATCCTCCACCATTCCGCAGGCCTGCTGCATCTGGCCCGAGGTGTCGGCCAGCGTCGCGTCCAGGCGGAGGAGTTCCTGGAGCGAGTGTCCCAGCACGCCCAGGCGGTCCAGCACGGTGTCCTCGCCCTCCGAAAGCCCCTGGAGCACCTCGGCGGACAAGCCCTTGAGGTGAGCGAGGTTCTTGAGCACGGTGTAGCGTTTCTTGGCCTCGTCGTATTCGGCGGGGTGCGGCGCGGCGGCGTCGATCTCCTCGATCTGGAAGCGATACAGTTCCAGTTGGTCGGCCCGCTTTTCTTCGGACTCCCGCAGCTCGCGGAGGCGCCGCTGGGCGTCGCGAAGTTGTCCGAGCGTATCGGCGAATTGCCGCCGCTTTTCGACGGCATCGGCGAACGAGTCCAAGATCAGCATCTGGTTGGCGGGCTTGAGCAGGAATTGCTGGTCGTGCTGGCCGTGAATGTCCACCAGGAACTGCCCGGCCTCTCGCAGCATGGCCGTGGTCACCGGCGAACCATTCACCGACACGCTGCTCCTGCCCGAGGCCAGCACCCGCCGCGTCAGCAGGATCGGCTCGCCCACCGAGACGGGTTGGTCCAGAATGCCGCCCAACCGCTCGGCCATCTCCCGGCTGAAAATCTCAAACACGCCGCTGACGCGGGCCTCCGCACTGCCCGGGCGGACGAACATCGCCGCCTCCTCGCCGCCGCTGCGCAAACCCAGCAACAGCTCCAGCGCGCCCAGGATCAAGCTCTTGCCGGCCCCGGTCTGGCCGGTGAATACGTTCAGCCCGGGGATGAACTCGATGTCCACCTTCTCGATGATCGCCAAGTTGGAGATGTGAAGTTCTCGAAGCATCGCATCCTTGCGTAAGCTCTCCGGAAAACCGCGTACTGGGCACGCCGGGCAGGCACACCAAAAAGCCAGGAAACTCCTGGTTTTTGGCATTATACAACCACGATTCCCATTTGCAAGCGTACGCGACTGAATCATTCCCACGGGTGCATGTCACGTTAGCTTGCAGTCTGCCCGATTCGGCACTCAATCTGCCCAACCGCGAACGCCTCCTGCCCAACCGGCAACCTGCTCTGCCCAACCGGGAACCCGTTCTGCCCAACTGGAGCCTGTTCTACCCGACTTTTCAACGTTCCAACAATCATAACTGTCTTGCATACAGCCTATTACAAATTACAGGGCCTGCTTTCGAGCGTATTTGCGGTTTGTGCAGGGAAGGGGCCTCGGTATTTGCGGCTTCCAATATTCGGATGTCAAACCCTTCGACCCTTCGGGAACTCAGGGCCAGCCTGCTCAGGGCAAACCAACAACCGCGAGCCTCTAGCGGGCCCGCGCGACTCGCGTGAACAACCGTTGGAATATACTGCAATTCTCATGCCAGGCCGGCCGCCGCGACGCGCCAGCGCGGCAAGCGCCGGCACAGCAACCAATTAAATTTTTCGCGCCGAAATCTGCCCATTCGGACGGAAAAATTTAACCTGCCAAATTTGGTAATTGGCCCCCTGGGAACGCCGATCTCCCGATCGGCTCTTGCAGTATTTCCGGGTGATGCCGGTGGGCCGGTTGCTCATGAGAAACGGAAAGAGCCCATCGGAACCTGCCCCAAGGCGATTGCGCCCGCAGCCCGTTGGTCATGGAGAAACAGAAAGAGCCGATCGGGAGATCGGCGTTCCCAGGCCGGCAAACTTCACCAACGCGTGGACACCCCTTGGTGATCGGGGTATAATCCAAGGGTCTGGGTTGCAGGAACCCTTGAGCGGATGTCGCCAATCTGGCCGGGATTATTATGAAGACAATCATTCTTGCGTGTCTGGCCGTCGCGACCGTGGCGATGGGACAGGTCAAACTTCAGGAAGACTCCCCGCTTCGTGCGGCGCCCAAGAGCGGCGCCATTCACGGCACGATCTCTCCGGCCGACGATGTCGCCGAGGTTTACGCCTGCAACCGCAACAATCTCAAGACCTACCCCGGCGATTTCAACAAGGCCACCGGAGATTTCACCGTCAAGGACCTCGCAGGCGACACCACGTACGATGTCGGCGTGAAACTCAAGAACGGCCGCGTGATCGAGGGCATCGACCTTACGGAACTGGACGCGCGGATGCTCCGCCTGGCTGCAGAGCGCCGAAAGGCCCTGGGCCGCCCGCCCGAAGAGGAGCACGTCTTCGACCAGGAGGACGCCAACGCCCTGCTCAAATTCGCCGAGGATCTTAAGGGCAACGACTTCATGGACCAAGGCCGCGTGCTCTACCTGGCCGGTCACGGCCGGCGGGCCACCATGCTCGTCGAGTTGATGCGCACGCGGGACTTCTATGACCGGAAGGACACAGCCCAAGGCGCGCAGATCATCTGGCGCATCGAGATGTGGTATTACGATTACGAACACGGCGGATGGGAGCGGGTGCCCAACCAGGAGCGCGTGCTTCGGCGCCAGCGAATCCCCAGCGGCCAGTGGTCCAAGATCAGCCTGGAATTCCTGCCTCAGTGGAACGTGTACATCGACCCGGCCGGAAAGTGCGAGGCGATGACCCTCAAGATTCCGGACAAGGCCGACCCCACGACCGGACGACCCGCCGGAACCGAGCCGAACCTCAAGACCAAACCGCACATCCTGGGAATGAAGGCGGCGACGGAGACCCCGACGACCGAGCCTTCCGAAAAGCCGGAGTGAACGGCGAACTATTGTAGTGTTTCAAGCCGGTGATGCCCTATCCGGCGATGATCTGACCAAACTCGAAATCCGAAGCACGAAATCCGAAATAAATTCAAAACCCGAAGCGACAAATTCAAAACAACGACAGTCCTTCCGATTTGAGTCCTCGGGCAACCAGATGGAAAGCTCCTCGTTTGTTGTTTCGGTATTTGAATTTGGTGCTTGTTTCGAGTTTCGTGCTTCGAGTTTCGGATTTTGCGCAGCCAACAAGACGGGCCGTTTCCGTTCCGCTGCAATTGATTGCCGGCCACCACCCTGGTCACTTGGTTGGGTCCGCTATCGGTGTGGCGTTCACGATTCTATTGTCGCGGATCGCAAGCTGATACCATTGTCCGATCTGCAAACGGTTCTTCACGTCAATCGAATTGTATTCCACGACCTTGTTGGCCGCGGATTGCACTCCAGCCGTGTATGTCTTGCCGCTTTCCGTTATGGTGCTGGACAATGAGACCACCCTGCCCACTACGATAGTCGCCCCGGCCGATTGAGCGGATTGAGCGGCCTCTTGCGCGGCTTGGATAGCCGCTTGTGCCGCTTGGGCGGCCGCTTGGGCGGCCTGAGCGGCAGTTTGAGCGGCTTGTTGCGCTTCTTCGAGAGTGGCTTGAGCGGATTGGGCGGCATCTTGTGCGTCTTGAGCGGCTTGCTCTTGGTCGTAACCGTCATCCGGGTAGACCGGCGCAACCGGATACGCCCCGTAACCGTACCCGTAGTCTGGATACCCATACCCGCCGTAGCCACCGTAACCGGTGTGGTAGTGTCTGCCGGAATTGTAACCGCCGTGGCTGTACCCGCCGCGGTTGTGCGAAATGGCCCCGCCGCGATTGTACCCGCCCGTGCTGTGGGAAATGTATCCGCCTTGGCTGGAACCGCCGGTGCTGTGGGAAACGAACCCGCCACTATGGCTGTAGCCCCCGCCGCCGGAACTGAACCCGCCGTGACCACCGCCTCCGCCACCGGAGCCAAACCCGCCGCCTCCACCGCCGCCACCTGCATAGCACATCGCGGTAAGACCCGCAATGACACCCACGACCGTTAGCAAAACTACTTTGGTGTTCATAGTTTGCTCCTTATTTAGATTTTATGGTTGCTGCTATTGATTAGACAACAGGAACGGTGCTTGGTTAGTTTCGATCAGATTAAGGACCGACTGCCGCATGGGTTATTGTTTGAACCTGTCACGAAAGGCGGCGCATCTGGTGGAACCCGGGCCGACCAGTTAGAATGCCTTTTTCACCAACGAACAACTGCGAACGACAGCAGGCGAGGAGCGGATCGACAATCCGTAATCGGAGTTTGCGACGATGAGGCTTCCAAACGTTCTTAGCGATGGCATGGTTCTTCAGCAAGGCATGTCCGTTCCGGTCTGGGGTTGGGCGCCACCGGGACAAGAGGTCGTCGTCCGCTTCGCCGGACAAACCCAGCGCACGACCGCCGGCCCCGACGGCCGATGGATGCTCCGCCTGACGCCGCTGACGCCCGGCGGACCTTACGAAATGGTCGTCACCGGCGACCACACCCTTACGCTGCGCAACCTGCTGGTGGGCGAGGTGTGGATCTGCACCGGGCAGAGCAACATGGAATGGGGCATCTGCTCCAGCGCCAACGCCGAGATCGAAATCCGCGAGGCCGACTACCCCGACATCCGCCTCTACGTCACCGGCGACCAGGTGCTGGCCGAACCCGCCGACGACGGACCGGGCCGATGGGTCCCCTGCCGCAAGGACAAAGTCGCCCACACCAGCATGTGCGACTTTTCGGCCGTGGGCTACTTCTTCGGTCGAAAGCTCCACAAAGAGCTCGGCGTGCCGGTGGGGTTGATCATGGCGGCCGCGGGCGGAGTGCCAGCCGAATCGTTCATCAGCATGCGCGGCCTGCGCGCGGAACCCGAACTCGCCTACGTGGTGGAGCACTACGATCAGGCCATGGCCGCTTACCCGCGCGAAAAGGAAAGGCACGCGCGCGAACTGGCCGCGTACGAGCAGGCGCTCGCGGTCAATCCCGCCGACGCCGGCAAGCTCGCGAGGCCGGAGATGCCGCTGGGGCCGGGCAACATTTATCTGCCCACCGGATACTACAACGGGAACATCGCGCCGCTTGTCCCGCTGGCCATCCGGGGCGTGACGTTCTACCAGGGCGAGTCCAACGCATCCCGCGCCGAGGCCTCGCGGGCGTTTTTCGGCGCGATGATCCGCGACTGGCGAACCACCTGGGGCCAGGGCGATTTCCCATTCCTGACCGTGCAACTGGCCAGTCACGGACTGCCCCCCGACTCGCCGCAGGAGAACGATTGGGCCGAACTGCGCGAGGCCCAGTGGATGACCCTGGCCCTGCCCAACACCGGCCTGGCCGTCACCATCGACATTGGCGATGTCACGGATTTCCATCCCAGGAACAAGCAGGACGTCGGCCTGCGCTTGGCCCTGTGGGCATTGGCCAAAACGTACGGCCGCGATGTCGTCTGCTCCGGCCCGATCTACAAATCGATGACCGTCGAGGGCTCTCGCATCCGCGTGAGCTTTGACTACACCGACGGATGCCTGCTGGCCAAGGGCGGGCCGCTACGCCATTTCGCCATCGCCGGAGCGGATCGAAAATTTATCTGGGCACAGGCCGAAATCGACGGCGACACCGTTGTGGCCGCAAACCCGCTGGTGCCTGAGCCCAAGGCCCTGCGATACGCCTGGGCCGAAAACCCCGACGGCTGCAACCTCTGCAACGCCTCCGGGCTGCCGGCATCGCCCTTCCGCACCGACGACTGGCCCGCCCTGACCGCCGGAAAACACTGGCCCGGCGAGTGACTTCCGACTGTCCCTAGTGAGTCCCGCCGCGCCGCCGATGCGATGTATTATTCACGCATCAACTACTTGACAGTTGCGGCGCATTGTGGCTATAGTCACGTATGCATGGGCCGTTAGCTCAGTTGGCTAGAGCGCCTGCTCGACACGCAGGAGGTCAGTAGTTCAAGTCTACTACGGCTCAGTTGCAAGCCCAGCAACTACAATGAGTTGCTGGGCTTTCTTTATTGGGTCGGATTGGGTCTGCCTTCTCTGTGCTACGCCCGTGCTACGTTCTCAGAGAAGCTGCGTCAACACGGAGAGTTCTTTGTCCCCTGACGTAGGTCAGTTCCAGGGCTGTAAATTGTAGAAATTCTTAATAGCAGGGCTCATCTCTCTGTTGGGGTCACCGCAAAAGACGTCAGTGGTTTTCAAGTTGTAATGATAATCGTGGCGGTGCGGGAGCGGCTTAGCCCAACTTTCGCACTTGACGTACAAAACGAGGGTAAGTCCTTGATCCACCGTCCGACGAAGGCCAAGGTCTTCACTACATTTTTGCTTCCTCCTGTTCCGGCTGGGCCGGTGGAAGCTGCCCGGAGGTGATCCGCGGCGGAGGCTGCGGCGGAAGCGACAGGCCCAGTTTTTCCAGGATCATCTTGTGCTCCGACTCCGGCTGCGTGTGACGCGGCATCGTCAGCCATCGTCCGTCGGTCGTCGGAATCTGAACGTCCACCATCTGAATCGTTCCCATCGTCTCAAGCACGGCCCGCGGCGTCAGGCCCGGCGCCTTGGGACGCAACAGGTTCTTGAGCGTCACGCTCAGGCAGTAGCCCAGGAACGCCACCAGGATGTGCGCCTCCACCCGATGCTCCAGTTGATGATACACCGGCCGGATCGCCAAGTCGCTCTTGAGGCAGCGGAACGCCGCCTCGATCTCCACCAGCACCATGTACTGCTGCCAGAGTCTTTCGGGCTCCTCCGGCGGCAGCGTCGTCCGCAGCAGATACGACCCGTCCCGGCTGTGAGCCTGGCGATACTCCTGACGTTTCAGCCGATACGTGAACGTCCGCTCATTGACCGGCTCTCCCGGCGCCGGCGTCTGGACCTCCACCAGGTTTGCCGCTCGTCCGGCCTCATGCTTGAGCACCGCCAATCGCTCCCGAAGGCGGTCGCGATCGTGACAGTTTTTCCGCAACCGCTTGAGGCCATCCCAGAGCTTGCGGAGCTTTCGCCGCCGCATGGCCGTCTCCTTACTCCGCCGCGCCTGACTCTGGGCCAGCACGTACACTTCACCCTCCTGTTGGAAGAGCTTGACCCGCACGTCCTGGCGGGCCTGCTGCCAGGGCAGTCTCGTCAACGACTGCTCCAGCTTGCCCAGCATCGAACGCGGCGTGCCGACCAGATAATCCGTCCCGGCCTGGCGCATCTCCGACAGCGTCGCCTCGCAAGGAATCCCCCGGTCCATCACCCACGTCCGCCGCGCCTTGCCGTGGCGATCCTCGATCTTCCGGAGGAAGTCCTTGAGCGTCGTGCTGTCCGGGGTGTTGCCCGGCAGCACTTCGTAGGCCAGAGGCAAGCCCTGCGGCGTGACGATCAACGCGATGACCACCTGCCGGCAGTCGCCCCGGCCGTCGCGGCTGTAGCCGTGCCGAGCCTTGGGATTCTGCTCGCAGAGGCCCTCGAAGTACGTGCTGGTCAGGTCGTACAGCAGCACGTCGAACTCGGCCGCAAACAGGTCTTGCCACCGCCGCCGCAGATGGGCGAACAGATCGTTCTTGTGCTCCAGCAGCCGGTCCAGGCAACGATAGAGGCGGTCCTTGGAGGCCGCCTGGAAGTCCACGTTCAGCAGTTCATCCATGGCGCTACGAAGGAACCATTGGCGATGCAGCCGGTATTCGCTGCCGGGGGCGATGATCCGGTGAACGATCAAAAGCTCCAAGACCTTCTCCCAAGGCACCTCGCCGCGAGCGTCCTCGAACCGTTGCCGCCAGAAGCAGCCCAACTCCAGGTGTTGCCAGAGCCAGCATCCCAGCCAACAGTCGCCGAAGCTTCGCGGCCGAAGCAGCTTCATCTCCGAAAGTCTGACCTGGACGGCGTCCAGGGCGTCGGGGAACAAGGCCATCTGTCGGGTTTGATGACTGCTGTCGTCGAAGACGTCGAGGGTTTTGCGCCAGGCGGCCTGCTGGGAATCGTTGATCTCGCCCAGATATGTGACGGTACGCTGGGCGACCTTGCCCGCATTGGACCCGCTGCCGGACATACGACGGTTCTCGACGACGCTGAAGTAGCGGTGCTGCTTGCCGTTCTTGAATCGCTTTTGGGCTCTGAGGAACATGCCGACATTGTTCAGCCAGCCGCAACGCCCCACAAGTGGGTAGGTCTTCACTACGGCCGTTTTGACCGATCCTCGGACGGCACTACCAAGACTTACGAGAGAAAATCGCCTCACAATTCCCCGCCGACGCGGCCAAGTGCGAAAGTTGGGTTAGAACGGACGACCTAAATGCGTAGGTCTATGGGGCCCCAACGGTCGGCCTTGTAAGAGATCGTCGATCCAGCGAGGCCGGGACCGCAATGACGCCTGTTCTGTGGGATTGCGGAGGGAGTTGTCCCTCCGGTTCGCCCAGTACGCCCATCATGGCGACGATGGCGATTCCCGCAGTGGGTGCTGCCCGTCGTTAAGGCCCGGAAGACGCCAGGGTGCGGCTCCTCCGGAGCCGGTCACGCCTATGTGATCTGAAAATGTGTGTCTGAAAAATGTGTCTGAAAAATGTGTGTCTGAAAAATGTGTTGACGCGACCGCCAGTCCATGCGAAAATATCATCAATTAGGCGGTGTTGCCCCCAATGGGACGGCGAACCCGCTAAACAATTACAAAAAGATTTCTGCCGTCAGGCTGCTCCACTTGCCGCCACTTGCAGCAAGTCACCGCCACTTGACCCCCGCCCAATTGACCACGTTGTTTTAGGGTCTATCCTGTCTCCTGATAGTTGATCAAAAACTTTTTAGGAGTGCAGAAACTATGAACGACTTATTGACCCGGAAACAAGCGGCGGAATTTTTGAAATTGAAGCCTCAAACCCTTGCGGTTTGGGCCATCGATGGCCGCTACAGCTTGCCTGTAATCAAGGTCGGCCGCTCGTGCCGTTATCGCGTTTCCGATCTGGAAGCATGGCTCGCCAAGCGGACCGTCGGCGCCGAGATCTCCAAGGAATAACCCCGCAAGAAAGTAAAAAACCCGGCACGTCTTCGGCTCAGCCGCGCCGGAGTACAAAAACTTCGACATGCAGATAATAAAAAACTCTTGGCGAAACAGCACCATGATCGTGGTGGTCGGAATGGTCATGATCTTCACGGCGTCCACCCCCACCGGGATGGCCACGTCAACCATTACCGCCTCGCCCGGGAACATGGCCTAATGGCAGATAAATTCTACAAACTGTCCCAGGAGCTCGCCGCCAGGCCCGACCTTTCGGCGTCGGCGAAAGTGGTCTACTCGGTCCTTGCCGATCGGATGGGCCAAAACGGCGAGGCCTGGCCTGGCCATCGTCGGCTTGCCAAGGACACAGGCCTGCACCGCGAGACGGTCAAGGAGAGCATCGCCCGGCTGGTGGCCACGGGCCTGCTATCCGTCGAGAAGCGCGGAAACGGCCAGGTCAATCACTACTGGCTCCTCGGTGAAACCGGCCGGAAAAACCAGCCGGTTCCAGTCTTATCAGCGGAAGAAAACCGGTCGGAAAATCCAGCCGGTCCCGTTGGGAACCAGCCGGATAATCCGACACCCGGTGGACGGAAAATCCAGCCGGAACCGGCCGGAAATTCCGTCCGTAACCAGACAGACCAAATCCGTCACAACGCCGGCCATTTCGCCTTGGAGATTGAACGAATAGCTGTCGTCTTCCAGCACGGCGCCCGTATTGTTCAGCCAGGCGTAGACTTTCTTGTCCGTCTGCTCCGTGCCGGAATCGGACGGCCCATACTGGTAGGCCGTGAAGCGGTCCTGCGTGCTATCCGCCCAATCTATCTCGAATCCTTTTCGGGTCGCCACCCCTCCTCTATCCGATGGACTAAATAAGTGTCATTCCAGACACCGCGGATTGGGAGCTTTCGCTGCTCCGAAGTTAGATCACCCACCCGCCATGACTTTTTACCGTCCCATATCCACCATATGCGAACCCTTTTCGTTTGCGGGTCAACGATCCCGCTTCGAAATAGTGGAAATGGCAAGAGATTCTTAGGAATTGACACGTGTCCAACGACTTCTACAATGCCCTTGGTGACTGCGGCCTGTAGTGGAAAAAACGCCGAGAATCTAATGGGAGTGCTGATGAGTTCATCTGTACGAACCGGGCGTGATTGATATAATTGATCGAAAACACGAATCAGGGCCCCGTATTTTGGCGGTTGAGTGTGTCTATGGGTATAGATGGCATACGCAAGTCCTTTTGAAGTCTTAATCTCAACGATATCTCCAAATCGTACTTTCATTAATTCACTCCTCATCAGAATCCTGGGTATTCCACTGACCGTAATATCTCCGCCCCTCTTTGAATAGACTGTTGGTAGATAGGATTGCTCCTTGCGATGCTGTTGATTTGGTTGATAAGGGTGCCTCCGTCTTTTCCGAGAGCCCACCTGTTTATCAACGACTGCTCAACAGCGCGCGCATCCGACCGAGAAAGGTTCTCAAGACCATCCACAGCGTCAATATTGATACCCTTTTCTGCAAGCTGCTCTCCTGCTCGCCGCTCTAAATCGTTTGTCATGCCAACGTAGTCAACATTGCCAGCTTCATCAAGGGATTGATAGACGGTATTTGTCCCTGTGTTGACTGCATCCGCTGGTGCCGGCAATCCAGGTGACGGGGAACCCCCCGGCGGGGCTTCCGGAAGCGGCTCGCCTAGTCCACCGGTTTCGCCCTCTAGCGATGATAATTCTTCCTCGGTGTTCGCGGCGATCTTTTCCACAAATCCGTTAATCTTCTCCACCGTATCAAACTCGAACGCCATCTGCCCCCCCTCCTCAGCAGTTTCCGAGAATCCCCACGGGTCGATCCAATTCGCCGGGTCAGCCCCGCAGTAGCCGTAGCCATTCAGCGTTGCGGGCCAGTCGGCGAAACCTCTGAACGAATCCAATGAGGCGAACCGGCCGACGGATGGGTTGTACCAGCGGGACCGCAGATATTGCAGACCTGTGCCAGCATCGAAACTTTCGCCGCTGTAGAGCAATTCGGTCCCGGCCGTGGAGGCGTCGAAACCAACAGCGTTGCCGTAAGCGTCATAGGAGAGAACCTTCGTCCAGGTTCCGCCGACAGCAATCTGTGCGGCGTTCAGCAACGCGCCTGTGGTTGACGTTGTGTCGTAAAGACCACGAACCGAACCGTGGGCGTCCTTAAGGTAAATCGCGCCTTGGGTGGCCCCGCCGGCCGTGACGTACTGGCCGACTACGTCCCAGCCAATAACATAGGTTGTCGCTTTCTCCACAACACCCGAAACGCTTTGCGTCTCTTCCAGGGTTTGGCTGTAACCGGTGAAGTTGTTCTCGTCGATCAGGTAGCTGGTTACGGTGGTCATCGTGCCTTCGCTGACCGTCT
>CAZYDC010000006.1:0-22919 GCA_964646065.1 uncultured Planctomycetaceae bacterium
ACGCAGGGCGCGATCGCGGAGAGGTCCTGCAACTTTTTGCCCAGCTTGGCCGGAACGATGCGGGCATGGTCGGAGTTGATCGACAGGCTTTCGCGGACGAATTCCTGGCGGACCCGATCGACCCACCAGGGGCCGAAGTATCGGGCCAACGAGCCCAGCACGATCACCTGCGGCGCGATCAGGTCGGCCAGGATGCTGCACACCTGGCCGGTTCGCTTGGCGGAATGCTCCAGCACGACCCGGGCGGCCGTAGCACGGGCATCCTGCCCGTGTGTAGCATGGGCATCTTGCCCATGTGCGGCGGGCACAAGACATGCCCGCGCAGACTTGGGCATGGCACCCGGCAGCACGGCCAAGTCGTGCAGGTCCTTGGCGGTCACGCTGCGGTCGAAGAGTTTGGGGAACATCCACGAGGCCGACAGCCCGATGCCCTGTCCGCCGCAGAATGATTCGACGCAGCCGCACTTGCCGAATATTTCCGGGCCCTCGTCGGCCAGACGAACATGTCCGATCTCGGGGCTCTGGCCATGAGGGCCGCGCAGGATCCGCCCGTCGATCAGGATCCCGCACCCGCAGCCGGTGCCGCAGGTCAGGTACGCGGCGTGCGTGGCGCCGGCGGCGGCGCCCCAAAGCCACTCGGCCTCCAGGCAGGCGGCGGCGTCGTGCTCGACCACGACCGGCAGACCGAGCTTGCGATGCAGGATGGTCGCGAGCGGCACATGGTCCCATCCGGGCAGGTGCGGAGGCGAGAGCACCTCGCCGGTCAGCGTGTTCAGCGGCCCGCCCACGCTGACGCCCACCCTGGCGACGCCCTTGTGGGCGGCAATCATCGCCTGGGCGTGGACGAGAAAATCGGCCAGCATCGCCTCCGGCCCGGCCGGTGCGTTGGAAGGCCATTCCTGGCGGTCGAGGATCGTTCCCTCGGCATCGCCCACGACGGCCGCCGACTTCGTGCCGCCGACATCCCAGCCCAGATAGATTGTCTTCTTACGATTGGCCATAGTCGAACCTCGAATGCTCCGCACAGAGTACATGTTTTTCGCGATTTCCGAAAGAGGGTGCTTTTTCCCCCGGCGCGTGATTCGCGGAATGCGGGGTCCGGCGAAATTCGAGTTCTTGCAAATTTAAAATTGATTAATATAATACAAGACATGGTACACCGAAAAATCACGAAGGTGATCCAGGAGCGTGTGAAGCATTACCCGGCCGTCGCCCTGGTGGGGCCGCGTCAGGCGGGGAAGACCACGTTGGCCCAGTCTCTGGGCGGGGTCTATTTCGACCTCGAGCAGGAGGGGGACCGGATCCGCCTGAATCTCCAGTGGGACACGATCGTCCAGGGAAAGGCGCTGGTCGTGCTGGACGAGGCTCAGTCCTGGCCGGAGGTTTTTCCGCGGGTGCGCGGCGCGATCGACAAGGAACGAAATCGCAAGGGACGGTTCCTGTTGCTGGGGTCCGTCTCGCCGGCGATGATGGTCCACGTGTCCGAATCCCTCGCGGGCCGGCTTTCGCTGGTCGAGCTGACCCCGTTCCTTCAGGACGAATTGCCCAAGACACCTCTGGCGACGCTTTGGTGCCGCGGCGGTTATCCCGAGGGCGGAGCCTACGACCCCGAAAGATATCCCCGCTGGCAGCAGGACTACCTTGCCCTGCTCGTCCAGCGAGACCTGCCCAATTGGGGCCTGCCGGCAAAACCTCAGGTGACCCAACGCTTGTTGAAGATGATCGCCGCCGTTCACGGCCAGCTCTGGAACGCCTCGCAGATCGGGCAGAGCCTGGGCTTGTCCTGCCCGACCGTCAACAGCTACCTCGACTACCTCGTCGGCGCCTTCCTGATCCGCCGACTGCATCCTTATCAGTCGAACCTCAAGAAGCGCCTGGTGAAAAGCCCTAAGATCTATTGGCGAGATTCGGGCCTCCTGCATGCCCTGCTCAACGTGGCCGACGAGGACAACCTGCTGGACAAACCTTGGGTCGGCGCCAGTTGGGAAGGCTTCGTCATCGAGCAGGTGCTTGGCGCTCTGGGACAGCAGGACCGAACCGTCGATCCGTTCTTCTTGAGGACCAGCGATCAACACGAAATCGACCTGGTCCTGGACTTCGGCCGCAGCCTGTGGGCGGTGGAGATCAAGCTCACCTCGTCACCCAATGCCGACGACATGGTGCGCCTGAACAAAACCGCGGACCTCATCAAGGCCGACAAGAGAATCCTGGTGACTCAGACCCGCGAATGCGTCGCCAGCGCGGGAAAGATTTCCTGCAACCTACCATGGCTGCTGGAACATCTCACCGCGATATAGCGGGTCACTCGCACGCGCACTCGATGATCGCCCGCTCTTCGAGGGCGGGCAGTGTGACGGTCCAGGCCTTGCCTTTCTGGCTGACCTTGGCGCCCTTGGCGCCGACGACCACTCGCACCTTCTTGAGGCCGGGCAGGGCGATCGTGACCTTGGCGGGCACGGGGACCAGGTCCTCGTGCTGCACCGCACGCACGCCCGTGGTCGACAATTCGTTCACCAGGTGCAGCGCGTAGCGGTTCTTGGCCGGCTGCTTCCACAACGCGGTCTTGACGCAGATCGGGGCCTCGACGGTGATCTTGGGCGCGCCCGAGGCCGCCTGCACCAGTTGCTTGACGAAGCTGCGCCACCACGGATGCGCCACCGACGTTCCGGTCATCGAGGTCGCGCCGGCGGCCTGCTCGCCCACCTGGAAGTTGACGTACACGATGCGGCCTTTGCCGAGCTTTCGCGTCAGCACGGCCGGGGTGGCCAGGAAACCTTCGGCCTTGTCGCGGCGATACCGCATCGGCAGCACGGTCTTCCACTGGGAATCCGGCGCGACCTGCACGGCCTTGGCCGACACATGCACTGAGGGTGTCTCGGCGAACTGGTGAATCTCGCGTCGCTCGAACCCGTCGCACGTGCGTCCGAGCGAAATGTCCTCGCCGATCCAGGCCTTCATCGCCGCCTTGGTGCCGAACATCAGGAACTGGTCGGGGCTGGCCGAGCAGTCGGCCTCCACCACCGGCGGCTTGTCCGGGAACCAGTCGGCAACCTTGACGCCGACGGTTTCGATCTCGCCGACGAACTTCAGCCCGGAGCCCTTCCAGAGCACTTCGTCGCCGGTGCGGTGGCCCTGCGAATCGCGCAGTCCGGTCTCCATCGTGGCGACCAGCGTGCCGCCTTCCTTCACATATTCCTGCAACGCCTCGGCGGCCTTGGGCGTCAGGCAGACGCTGTTGGGCAGGATCACCGTGCGGAAACCGCAGAGGCATTCCTGCTCCAGCCACTCGTCGGTGACGACTTCCGCCGGCAGGTGCGAGTTCAGCAGCGCCTTGTAAAGTCCGCGAACGTCGCCCATGGCCTTGTTGATCTCACCGTGATTGTTCGGCTGGTAGTACGCGTTCTGCGCCAGCACGCTGTAGTGCAGCGCCACGTCGTTGGCCGAAACGGAGTCGATCATCCAAGGCTCGGCCTGCTTGACGCGGTCGTAGAACTCGGCCATGTGCTTGCAATGTTCCTGCGGACAACTCTGCGCGCCGAACGCCACGTCGACATTGGCCGTCAGGAGAATCTCCGCCCGCCGCGTGATGGGCGTAAAGTACGTGTACTGCTGAGACCACTGCCCGAACCGAACCGCCCGGTTCAGCGAGATGTCCCAGGCCAACTCCTCGGTGTAGGTGAAGCCGGGGTACCCGCCCCAGTGCCCGGTGGGCAATCGCTCGACGCCCGCAAAGTCCATCCAGGCCGCCTGCGCGGGGCTCGGGGCCGCATACCAACCCGTGCCGTAATACGTGGCATTCCAGATCACCGCGATCTTCGGATCGACTTTATGCACCGCCTCGCCGATGAGCTTGCCGATCTCCTCCACCTGGCGATATCGCCACTGAATATACGTGTGCCACAGCGGCGAATCCCACTTGGGCTCGGTCGGCATCTCCTGCCCGGTTTCCTCGCGGAACTTGGCCTTGCAGGTCTCGCAGTAGCAAGCGCCGAATCCGTAGATCACGCCGTCGATGTAGAACGCATGAACCTTGTACTTGCGGGCCACCTCGGCCAAGTGACCCGCGTAGAGGTCCCGAAATCCGGTGTTGTAGCAGAAGATTGTCCGCCAGAATCCCCAGTTGCGGGCCTCTTTCTGGCCGTCAGGCGTGCGCTGCTGCCAGTCGTCGTGACCCTGCTCCAGGCTTTCCACCGTGCAGGGCGGAATGTACGCGCCGTATTTCATGCCGTGCTTACGACAGGCCGAGGAGAACTCCTCGGCCAGGTCGCGGTCGCCCAACACCGGATCCTTCGGGATGAAGTCCGAGGGATGGTTCGCGTAGAACTGGCAGCGGTAGTCTATGAACATCATCGTCGCGCCGCTCTTCTTGGCGTACTTGACCCACTTCTCGGGCTGCAATCCCAGCGTGCGATCCGGGACGGACAGGTTGCGGAAGATCTGGCGAAACTCGTTATCCAGGTGCGTCGGCCTGACGTTCATCGTTGGTTCCTTTCAGGAAAGATATGCGCGGGACATTACATCATCGAAGCGTCGGGGTCAATAAAGATCGTGGGTGAAAATGCCGGGTGCCATGCCCAAGTCTGCGCGGGCATGTCCTTCTTGAATCCCCATGCCCGCGCAGACTTGGGCATGGCACCCGACCGCTGGAATTCACATGAGCAGCGGCGCCACGTGCCGGGCGACGAACTCGGGCGAGGCCACGGTGAAGTGGTCGCCGAAATAGCCCTGGGCCATCATGCCCGGCCGCCAATGGACCTGCACGACTCGCGGGTCGCGCGCGGAGGGGTGCCGCAGCCCCACCATCCCCGCCGACGGCCTGAACGTCCGCTCGGCCGTGCCGAACAAACACGTGCCCACGCCCACGATCAGGAAATCCAGCGAGCTGCTGCAATTCACGATTCGACCGCGCACGCGCGACACCGCAACTGTCATGTCGTGATCGGGATCGAACGCCGCCGCCAGGAACACCGCCGCGTCCACCCGCACATCGGGCGGAAGCAGTTCCAGCGCCCGCAAGGCCACGAACGCGCCGCAGGAATAGCCCATCACGTAGATCGGTCGATCGGGGATTTCGCGACGGCTTTTGGCAACGAAGTCCGCCAGGCGGTGGGCCTGGGCTTCAAGCATGACCGGCGCCATGATCGCCGGCAGCACCAGCCAGCCGCGCCAGGTGTCATGCCATCGCCAGTAGAGAAATTCGGCGTCGATGCCCGCCCGGCGAAGCCCCTCACGCACCGAGCCCAGCCCCCAGCGAACACCCAGCCAGCGGATGGATTCCGTGAAGATGACCAGAGCTTTGACGGGGCTTGGGCAAAGAGGAATGTCGCCATCCATTTTGTTCACGTGGCGCGGCTATTTCACGAACTGTTCTTCGAGGTCTTTCAGGGCCCGGCGATTGGCCAGTTTGGCCACGCTGCCCATGCGGTCGGCCAGCAGCCGGCCTTCGAGGTGATCCATCTCGTGCTGGAAGATTCTGGCGGTCAGTTCCTCGCCGGATTCCTTGAACAAGGCCCCCTCGAGGTTCATCGCGCGGATGGTCGCGAAGTTGTATCGCTTGACGCGGCAGGTGATGCCGGGAAAGCTCAGGCAGCCTTCCTCGTTTTCCTGCGAGCCCTCCAGCGAGACCAGGTGCGGATTGATGTACACCCGCCGGTCGTCTTCATGGAAGCTGGGCGAGGCGATAAACAGCCTGGCCGCCACGCCCACCTGCGGGGCCGCCAGCCCCACCCCGTGGGCCTGGAACGTCAACTCGAACATTCGATCCACCAGCCCGCGGACGGACTGGTCGATCACCGGCAAGTCCACGCCCGGTTCGCGCAAACGCGGATCGGGGTAACGCAGGATTCTCAAGGCGGGCAAGTCCAGCATTCGGATTGTCTCGTTTACATCCACGAACTTATTTTAGCAAAACCACGCGCCAGACGGAAGGGAGAAGAAGGCAATAGGCACTTGGCAATAGGCATCCGGGGAACGACAAGAATGGAGACCTACGCCCGAGGTTCTTCCTGCTGTTTCCGAAGCCTGGTGCCTATTGCCAAGTGCCTATTGCCTTTTCTCCGTTGGCGTTTTCGCCGTTTCGTGGTATACTCCGTCATGTAGTTTCGGGCCTTTGACGAAAATCGCCTTGGGCGTGTGTGCTGCGGCGGTTCCCGTTAGCGGCCCGATCCAGATGTAGGATTGACCGTGGACGAAAGTACACTTCAGCAGTGCGAAGAACTCATGGGGTATCACTTTAACGACTCCGGCCTGTTGGCGCTGTCGCTGACTCATGCGTCGGTGGCCCCCACGCGGGTCCAGAGCAACGAGCGGATGGAGTTCCTGGGCGACGCCGTCCTGGGGCTGGTGGTGTGCAGCACGCTCTACGAGCGACACTGCGACCTCATGGAAGGCGAGATGACGCGGATCAAGTCGGCCGTGGTGTCGCGGCAGACCTGCGCTGCGGTGGCCGAAAAACTGGGCCTTGGCCCTTCGCTGCTGCTGGGCAAAGGCATGAGCGCGTCGAGCGGCCTGCCGCCCTCGGTCGCCGCCGCCCTGTTCGAGGCGGTCATCGGCGCGATCTATCTCGATGGCGGGCTGGAGCCGGCCAGGGAGTTTATTCTGCGGTGTATCACTCAACACCTCGACGCCGCCCTGCTGGATGAGCATCAGCGAAACTACAAATCGCTGCTCCAGCAGTTCTCGCAGCGGCGATGGAGCCGGACCCCCGAATACCAGGTCCTGGACGAAAAAGGTCCCGACCACAGCAAATGCTTCGAAATTTCCGTCTCCATCGATGGGCGGAACTTCCCCAGCGCCTGGGGCAAGAACAAGAAAGAGGCCGAACAACTGGCCGCCAAACGAGCCCTGGATGAACTGCAACAGAACCCCAAAGAGACCTCCCCGCCCCCCCTGGGCGACGACGTTGAAATTTAGTCGACCTTCACTGGAATTCCCCTAAGAGCCCGCCTAGCATTCGTCTGGAGTTAACGGACGGAGCCCACGCCAGGTAGAACGTCTAAAAAGGGATTTCGGCAGCGTCAAGAAAATGTATGTTTTTCACGATTTTCCTGTTGAAGAAACTTGCACTCTGTCGATAAGCAAACTATCGTAGGCATTTCAGAGATCATGTGGTGTCAGGATTTACAAAGGCTGCAGGTATGACAGGTTCACGGACGATCAGGGTTATTTTCATTCTCATCTTGGCGATGACGGCCGGGGCCATCGCGCTGCGGGCGATGGAGACCAAGCCCTCCGCGCCCCCTTACAGGACCGACTTGATAGCCGCCACGCCGGGGTTCGGCCCCGTGTTTGATACGGACGTTCCGCTAAAGGCAGGGTCGTGGCGCCACATCGTCCTCCACGACACCGGCAAAGGCGAAGCGGCCGACATCGTCAAGCGAGCGCATTTCGTGGTCGATGCCGACGGCACGCAACTGGTTCGCGCCACCGACCTTTGGAAGGCCCAGCGGGGGGCGAACCACGTCAACTCCGCCGCGCACAATTACAATGCCGATAGCATCTCTATCGTTGTGCAAGGCGATTTTTCGCGGAGATCTTTGTCCGCTTCATCACGGCAATTCCAGGAATTGGTCAGCCTGGTGCGGTCGCTCAAGCACAAACAGGCCTGCAACATCGACACCAGCAGGGTTTACCGTAACCGTCCAGACCTCAGCGGCGGCTCACCATCCCTCGGCAAGTCTTTCCCGATACGCGAATTCACTCGCCAGTTGAATGAGCCGCAGGCGGACGAATAGAATCGGTTTGCCCGTGTCCTCCGTGCCTCCCCGGTGAAACCTTGTTTCGGCACTGCCAAATGCTTTCCCTAACCACCGATTTTCAATCGAGCGAGGGTTGCCCGCGGGCAGCCTTGGAGTCCATTGCGCGGGCTGGCTTTTCGCACGTCCACTGGTGCCATCACTGGAATGACGACTTCCTGTACGGCCGGGCGGAAATCGGGCAGATCGCCGCGTGGTTCAAGGAATATCGCCTGGCCCTGCGCGACCTGCACGCCAGCGCCGGCAGGGAGAAAAACTGGGGTTCGCTTCTCCCCTACGAGCGGCAGGCCGGCGTGGAACTGGTGGTCAACCGCATGGAGATGGCCGCCCGCCTGGGCTCCGACGTGATCATCCTGCACGCCCAACTGCCGAGCCCCGAGCACGAGCAGTTTCAGGCGCACTGGCAGGCGACCGCAAAATCGCTGGACGAATTGCAGCCGGCCGCCAGGCAATGCGGCGTGCGAATCGCGATCGAGAACGGCCGTTGCGAACTGGTCGCCCGGCTGCTCGACGCATACGGGCCCGACTTCCTGGGCCTGTGCTACGATTGCGGGCACGGAAACATTGACGGCCCCGCCGGACTGGATTGGCTGGACAAGCTAAAGGACCGGTTGATCTCGATCCACCTGCACGACAACGACGGCCATTCGGACCAGCACCGCATCCCCTTCACCGGAACGGTCGATTGGCCGCGGCTGGCCGGCCTGATCGCGCGATCCGCCTATCGCAAGGGCGTCAACTGCGAAGCCACGATGGCCAACGACGGTATCGCCGACCCCGCCCAATGGCTGGCCCAGACCTACGAAGCGTGCGCCAAGTTCCAGCGGATGATCGACTCGTTTGTAATGGCCCCGTAAGGGGCTTCTTCGCTTGGAGTGGCCACGTGAAGGGCTTCTTGAAGAATCGCCTTACGGCGACACTACCGACTTGAGCCTGTCCAGCGGCACGTAGAATTTGAGGTAATTCTTGCCGTCGGTGTACGGCAGGCCCCGGGGGTCCTCGACCAGCACGGTCGCCCGCCGATGGACCCGGTTGACTCGCCCCACCCGCCGCCGCCCGTCGAAGTCAAACTCCACCGCTCCGCCCACGCGGATTCCGTGCGCGACGGCGGCATGTTCGCGGGCCGTGACAAGACAATGACTCTTGTCGGTGTGGCCGAAAATGTCGCGGGAGAGCTTCTTGAATCGCGGGCCCGAACAACTGGATTCCTCCCAGACCAGCATCTCGGCCAAGTGAAGAATTTCGTGCTCCAGGATTCGCCCAAGGGCGTCCAGCCGGTCGGCGCACGCAAGCCCGCAGACCACCACGTCCCGCCGCACGTCGCGAAACGTCATGAGCAGCATTCGGCTGGCGACGGCGATTTCGTAGCGGGTACTGGCGCCGCCCCAGCGCGTGCGCCGCCGGTAGCGGCTGGTCCTTCCGCCCGCGCGGGTCATCGTGGTCGAAAGGCGAAATTCCAGCGGCGCATCGGTGCGATCGCGAAGCGCCTGGGCCAGCCAGCCGCCGAAAAACTCGCGGTCGTACATCGCCACCAGCGAGGCAATATCCTCCACGCCGATCCGCTCGAAATCCCCCTGCCGAAGATTTCGCGAACTTTGCAGCAAGGCCGCTCGAATGCCCGCCCTGCGGGCGGCAATGCTCTCCGACGAATTGTGAATGGCCAGAAGGTCCATGGTCTACTCAGCGATTCTATCGCGTCCTTGATTTCCCTCGTATGCTAGAAAAGGTGATGCCCGATGACAAGACCGTGATCCCCGTGCAGGAACCCAGGGACCGCAAACCGCTTCGTCCGAGCGGATAAAAGTAAAGCAGGCCCGGAAAAGGAGGAGAACCGGGCCTGCTTTAGCAAAAGGTCGGGGTAAAAGGAGGAGAAACCCAACCGTATTGTCTTCCCATTCTACGATCCGATTTCGCGCAGGTTCACCCGTTCTTAATAAAATTTTTCTGCCCCCTGTTATGTCGAGCCCGCGAAACCTCTTAGCCTGGCCGAAAATTCCTTCGCGTTCCGCCTTTAGAGCTTCAGCTTCTGGATTGTCGTCCAGGTTCTCTGGGCCTTGGGCTTATCGGCATCGCGGCAAACGCCGATTTCGACGATGGTCCTGTCCTTTGAATCCGGTCGCCTCTGAGCGATCAGGCAGACCAGACGGCCGTCGGACAATTCAAAACATTTGAGTTCTTTGCCCTCGCCCGGCGGCATCATGTCAAGGTCGGTCTGATGCGCATGGGCCGCGGTCAAGGCGCCGACGGCACGTTCCAGAGGCGTCCCCACAGTCAACGTGCGTTCCTTCGCGGAAGAGCAGGCGACGGCCAGGAACATCAGCGGCAGCAGGATGACGGTGGAAGTTTTCATGGTCGTTCCCTTCAAGACCAGTTTGGGATATATGCCCGGTGGGAGTTGAACCCACAACCTTTGGCTCCGGAGTACGTCAGGCGGATCGTAACAGACGCACATGTAATTACTTATAACGGTGTTTTCGCAGGAAAACAAGGCTTTCAACTGGTTGACAAGTCACTGAGAACTTACTTACAAGTCACTACCACGTGACGACTGACCAACTCAGTGACCAACTCCTTGAAGCCTCATTGGCAGCCTATTGAGACTGGAAAAGGGGCAGGCATCATCGCCTGCCCCTTTTTGCTGGCCTGCGGTCAAAAAAGCCAGAGGTCAGACCTTGCTGCCGCAGTCGCCGCAATACTTTCCGCCGCCCAGCGGCATGTAAGCGCAGAAGCGACGCCATGGCGCCCCTGCCAATCCGCGTAGAGTAGGCCAACCTTCCTGGTGGTGGCTCCAGTGGCGAACGGCCAGTCGGAGAAAATGGAGTCACTCGGGATGGCGGTCAGCTTCGCAATGGCGGCTGAAACTTGCAGCCCCGCGAGTTACTTCGTTGTCATGACCATCGTGAACATCTTTCGAGTATTCTATCTGGGATGCACACTGCTGGAAGTCGGATTCCAGCCTGAATCCAACCATTGCCGGATAGCAGGATACACCTCCGCCTTGGCGTTCTTGCCAATGACCAGATCGTCGTGGCCGTAGTCGATTTGCTGACCGTAGGCCGCACCGAAGAGCAGGAATCGCTTCTGGGCCGCCCCCCAGCGGTTGTACAGAGGTTTGACTGCATCGGCTGGGGCCAGATTATCAACCGTGCCGGCAACGAACAGGGCGGGAATCTTGGCCTTCTCCAAGCTAGCTGTGTAATCGAGCGAACCGTCGGTCGAGGTGAAGCGGCCCTTGGCGAGCATATCGATCAGTTGGGCCAGTTGGCCAGGCGAGATGTCCTCGGTACCCCAGGAATTGAGCAAGCGGATCGTTGTGTCGGAAACGTTGGCTTTGTTGAAGAACAACGCGTCGATGGGCGTGCTCAATTGTTTACCCCCGATCAGGCCAATCAATGCGGGCAGATTCGTCGAGATCACCGCGTTGGAGATTTCCACCGCCCCTCGCGATTTGGCCAGTTGCTCCAAGGGCGCTCTCAATGGCGGCGGGGCAAACACCGGAACGCCCAGGGCCACGAACGAAGCCACCCGGCTCTCCTCCGGCTGTGTGGCCAGATGGGCGACCATGATCATCCCACCCATGCTGTGGCCGATCCAGTGGACCTGCTTGTGTTTGCTTTCTTTCAGCACCAGGTCGATGATGGCCGGCAGGTCGTAGCGGACATGGTCATCGACGGTCCAGTTGATCTTCAACGCGCCTCGCCCCATGGACGTAAAAACTCCCCCGGTTGTGTACAGGTCGCCGCGGAAGAGCTGCCTTAGGCGCGAGTACGGAGGCTTGGTGGACCAGCCCGCCCCTCGTAGCGAAGGTACCCAAACGTCGTAGCCAGCCTGTTGAAGATCCAGGGCGAGGGAGATCTCCGGAGCCAGGTCGAAGAATTGGCCGTTGTAACTGAGTCCATGGCAGAGGATTACCGGCATCCGCCCGGAGTCTGCCTTCGCGGGCTCGTACCGACAAACGCTGATGGTCCATCCGTCTGCGGTAACAGTTGTAAAAGCGGCCGGCGGATTGCCCATATTCCCGCAGCCGGCAAGCACGCCTGCGGCCAGCGACAAGGCGACGATGATGCTGCGCGAGGCGTCTTTTTTCATGCCGTCTACACCTTCAAAAATTCGATCGCTTCCTGCTGTTGCCGGTTCATCCAGCCCGCCAGGGCCACCGCGAAAAAGTGCAGTGGTTTCCAAGTCATAGTGGCCGGAATGGTAGCAGCGAGGAGGCGGCTTGGCAAGGATAACCGAGACAGGATAACCGAGAGAGGATGACGGACACGCTGATCCTGGTTAGGACGTGTGTCTGGCAGCGAAACTATCTCTCTTTGCCGGCTTGCCGCTCAGTCAGCTCGCGCCGCGATTACTTCCGTCGCATCGCAGTAGCGAGTTCCGCGAATTTACTTACTTGGCAAGCACAAACCATGCTCTTCTAGTTTTACACAGATGTCATTTACAACCTGTTCGCTAAAGAGAAGAGTAAGCAGTTCATCCTTGCTCCATTGAAGAAGTGTCTCCACAGTGTCTATGTGGTTTTCTGCAAGGAGCCTTCTTGAATGTATGCTGAAGTCAAGTTCATCAACAGATAGTGGCATATGCCACTCCTTTCATTGCGATTGTAAAATGTTTCGACACGGTTCATCCGCCACAAGTTCTCTCTTTAAGTATAATCATATTGTTACTTACTTCGCAACGCTCGCAGACGACAGATTGATGCGTGTTTCTTCGCGTCTGGCAGTTCTGAAGAACCCCACACGGCGGCACAATCCATCCAGTCCTGGGCAGATCGGGCGGCCGTTTCAGCACTGAGCATAAAGTTCACATCGGTTACACGGGTAAACCCCCACCTAATCCCTTTTACCAGCCTCAGCCAGTCCTGGGTTTGTGGGTGGATATCCAGGAATCTTTGCAGACAGTTATTGTAGTGTGTTTCAAATGCCTCGCGATTGGCCACGCCAATTACCGGCTCGTGAACATGCTCGGCATTGTGTCGCATCGCGTAGCCAGCCGACACCAGTCGGCACCAATCTTCCCTGTCAGGACGGGAGCGCTCCGCGCAGTCAAGACAACGCAAGACGGAGGCAAACTCCCGGGTGCCCATGTGACGATCTATCGCGAAAGCACATAGAAGATAATCCTCACAGCTTCCTGCTTTCTCCTCGGCTTTCGCCAAGCAACGCCTTATCTCGAACTCGTCCACCTCAACACCCACTTCCGCACACCTCAGCCAATCTCTGGAAGTTATCGCCCTTTCTGACGCCTTGCCTGCCCATTCCATGACTTTCAACCGCCCGTAATGACGTCTCCAAGCGTTGGCGCAGGCCATGAAGTCAAAGAACGAGGTCGCCATGCTTTCTGCCCTGAAGAGACAATTCAAAGAACGCTCCCAGTCGTCGGATTCGCTCTTCCAGGCATTAGAGCAGTCGCACCAATGTTGACAAGTGTCGGCATTCTCCTCCGCCATGATGAGATACTTCCGCGTCCGGCAATCCCATGTCCGTTCGAAATACTTAGCTCCGAGTGCGATGCGAAGACCGGAGGCCATTTTGATCCATGCACTCGTGTTGCTCTCGTGCCCAACAAGTACGAGAAGGCAACATTCAGCCTTGTCCGGATCCGCGGTGATGGAATACCAAGTTTCTGCGATATGCTCCGCTGCGGTATTCCACCAGTATCGCCCTGCCATGCGAGAATGGCGAGTGGAGAGGAGTATCTGTTCAGCAGAATACAGACTGGCTTCGGCGGCTTTTCGGTCAGTCGCCCTTGTCCGCGCCTGGCTGAGCAACAGGGGGATTCTTTCTTTTATTACATCCATGCAACTCTCCGACGTTCGCTTACGATCCTCTGTATCGCGCCCGGCAAGTTCTTCGTCTTAGCGGCCGGGGCTCTCGCTGGCATTTATGGCTCCCTTACGCGTCAACGGCTTCCGCATACTGACCACCATAACATCTGCGCGAAGCGCTGACGGACTGCATGTAGATTGCGCCGTTGGCGACGGTCCCGCTGGTGACCACCTGCATTCCGTTGCCGCCCCAATAGTAACCAGCCCTGGCAGGTGGGACGAAGAACCCAGCCAACGCCACTGTCAAAAACGCTATGATCCAATTCCGACTCATTGTTCTCTCCTTTAGAGAAATCCACGACTTCCGGTGCCCGCACCTATTGTGAAGCATCCCAGTCGCGCTGTGTTGTTCCAATCTCCGATAAGGCACGTCCGTCGCAAAGATTCGCGACGAAACTGCTGTTGGGGTGTCGGTAATCCACGCTCACCACGGGTTGATTGAACACGCTCCCGCCTCCGCAGTAATACTTGCCAGGGGTGCAGTCCGCGAAAATGATGGTCTCGGCGGGCCTTTTTACGTCGGAGGCTTTGACCACGTACCAGAAGCAATGAGCATTGTCCTGGAAATCAAACGTATTGATCCCGTAGCTCATGGTGATGGTGGCGTCCCAGGTGCATGGGATTTGTTTGGGGTCGGCCGGGCAACGATAGAGGCCGGAGGTCTTTGGCGTGTAGGGCTTGATCAAGTCCATCCAGCGGCAGGTGCCGTTGATCCAGGCTGGGGGATAGTAGCTGTTGTCGATGATGTAGAACTGCGTCGCCAGGCCAATACCCCTGACGTTGTTCACGCACACATCCCGCCTTGTTAAGGCTATCGCCATACTGAGGCTGGGCAACAGGACGCTCGCCAGCAGCACGATGATGCTTACCACCACAACCAACTCGATCAGGGTGAAGCCGCGCGGCCGTTGAATTGGCCGTTCCGGTGTGAAGCGGCGGGCCTCCAGGTTGTGAGCAATAGGTGTCATAGGCAATTGCGGTATTACGATTGTTATAATAGTAATACTACACGCCAGCCGGATCAAGGCGAATTCGGCGAAAAAAGAAAAAAGGCCGTGGGCTTGGCCGCATCGTGGAGGACTTCCCGGAATACGCGGCTGCTTTTGCGCTTGGGCCCAGCGACCGTCCGAGTTGAAAAGCGTTGGACGACGCGTTAGCATGTACGCCCAGCCAAGGAGAATCGCGTATGTCCGACCTCGTTCGACTCAGCGTGTCCATCGAAAAGCCTCTCTACGACAAGTTGGAAAAGCTGGTCATCAAGACCGACTGCAAGAACCGCTCCGAGTTCATCCGCGACCTGATTCGCGATCACCTGGTGCATCTGGAGTGGCAGACCGAAGATGTGCTGCTGGGAACGATCTCTTTGGTCTACGACCATCACGCCCGCGGCCTGACCGAGCGTCTGACCGAGCAGCAGCATCATTTCAGCGGAACGGTGCTGGCCGCCACGCATATCCATCTGGACGAACACCTCTGCGCAGAAATGATCATGGTTCGGGGAAAGGGCACGGAGATTCAGGCGTTGGCGGGGCGACTTCAGCGGGAGAAAGGCGTCTTGCACGCCAAGTTGGCCGCCGGAACGACGGGTAAGCACCTTCCGGGCCCACGGCATCGTCACGAGCATTGATCTGTGTCAGGTTTATGGGGCGATCCACAGTGGCACGGGCCGCGAGCGGCGCGATTTTCCACCGAGTGACGGGCGGGAGGTCCTTCTCCATTCTTCTCCAAGAAGATAAAGACGATTAGGGAGACGATTTTTCTTGACATCCATTCCCGCTGGCGCAAAATGGCCGTCGTTACAGGTGTCCCGCGAATCTGGGACAAAAGGAAAGGCTGTGAGAATCGGCCGCAGACGCGCTGCTGTAACCGGTGACGACCGCCGCAAGAGCCACTGTTCCGGCTTCGAGCTGGGATGGGAAGGTGCGGCGGAAGGATGACCCGGAAGCCAGAATATCTTCCTGTGACCACCTCGGTGTAGCCTTCGCGATCTGAGGCCGACGGGATTGTTGCGCCTATTGGACCCCCGGCACCTCGAACTCGCGAGGCCCGGGGTTTTTGCTTGGCCCGCTCGCGGATGGCGGCGATGGTTTTTGCCCGCCCTCCGCGTTGTGCCTCGCAATCTCCCCAGCTAACCCCAGGCAGAAAATTTGTGTTCGCGCCTTGCCTTTGTGAGGCATGGCGTACAGGAATCCGTGTCAGATTGGAATTCAGAAAGGAACCGTCATGCACATCATGGAAGGCTATCTCCCGGTAGCGCACTGCATCGCCTGGGGCGCCGCCTCCGCGCCATTTGTGGCCTTGGGAATTCGCCGAGTTCAGCGAACGATGAAGTCGCATCCGCAGACCAAGCTCCTCTTGGGGGCGGCGGGCGCATACGCGTTCGTGCTCTCGGCCCTGAAGATGCCTTCGGTGACGGGGAGTTGCTCGCATCCCACCGGGATCGGCCTGGGAGCGGTGCTCTTTGGCCCGTTGACGATGACGGTGCTGGGGACGATCGTGCTGATCTTCCAGGCGATCCTGCTGGCCCACGGCGGGCTGACGACGCTGGGGGCGAACGTGTTCTCGATGGCCATTGTGGGGTCCTTCGTGGCCTACGGCATTTACAAGCTGGGGCGCCGGTTGAACATGCCCTTGTGGCTGTCGGTGTTCCTGGCCGCCTCCATCAGCGATCTGGCCACCTACGCCACGACGGCGGTCCAGTTGGCCTGGGCCTTCCCCGACCCCACCAGCGGTTTTCTCGGCGCGGCCACCAAGTTCATGGTGATCTACGCGGTCACGCAGGTTCCCCTGGCAATCAGCGAAGGGCTGCTGACGGTGCTGGTGATGAACATGCTGACGAGTTATAGCCGTAGCGAGTTGGTCGAATTAACCGTGCTGCCGCAGGAGGTGAAATCATGAAGAAGAAATGGGCAAATATCCTGATCCTGGTGGCGGTGGTGCTGATCAGTGCCGTGCCGCTGCTGCTGATCCACGGCAAGGAAGGCGAGATTTTTCAAGGCTCGGATGACCAGGGCACGGACATGATCACCAAGATCCGGCCGGACTACAAGCCGTGGTTCCACAGCCTGTGGACGCCGCCCAGCGACGAGGTGGAGAGCCTCCTGTTCTCCCTACAGGCCGGCCTCGGGGCAGGCGTGATCGGCTATTACTTCGGGCTCCGACGGGGCCAGGCCCGCAAGGGAACGCAGGCGGCATCCCATGCATCCGATTGATCTTTGCGCCAACACCAATCGCTGGAGCCGTCAGCATCCGCTCCAGAAATTGCTCCTGGCGGGCGGCGGGCTCCTGCTGAGCCTGCTGTTGCCGCCCCTGTCGGCTGGGCCAATCATTCTCGTCTGCATGGCCTGCTTGACCCTGCTGGGGGCGAGAGTGCCGGTCAGGACGTATTTCAGGTTCCTGGGCTTGGCGGCAGCGTTTGCCTTGATGGGCGCCGCGCCGCTGGCCATGAGCGTTGATTGGAGGTCCAATGGACTGGAATTTGCATACTCTCCGCAGGGAGCCCAAACGGCCATTCGGGTATTGCTCCGTTCCTGGGCGGCGGTGTCATGTCTGCTCTTTCTGGCGATGACGACACCCCTGGCGACTCTCGTTTCCCAACTCAGACGGCTGAAGGTGCCCGGGGCGATCATCGAACTGATGCTGGTGATCTATCGCATGTTGTGGCTGTTGAGCGACGTTTTCCAAAGGATGCGGGTTGCGCAGGCGGCCCGGCTGGGGTATTCCGGCCTGCGCCGGTCCATGCGGTCCACGGGAATGCTCGCCGCAGCCCTGCTGGGGCGGATCATGAACCGGGCGAGCCGCTTGGAGACAGGCTTGGCCGCCAGGGGATACCAGGGCGACCTGAACGTGCTGGCGGAAGAGCGCCCCTTGAGTTTGGGATGGATCGTGCTGACCTTGGCGTCGCAAGTCTCGTTGGTCGTGGTGTCGCTTCTTCTTGTGGGGGTCTTCCCGTGCCTGAAATAGCCTTGCAAGCCGTCAACCTGGCCTTTGCGTATCCTGGGAACCAGCAGGCTCTACGGAATCTCAGTCTTTCCGTAAGAAAAGGCCAACGGCTGGCGTTGCTGGGGGCCAATGGGGTCGGCAAGACCACGCTGCTTTTGCACCTCAACGGAACGCTCAAACCCCAGGCCGGGCGGGTCGAAGTCGATGGAGTCCCCGCGGATTACGGCCGCAAGGGACTGCTGGCCTGGCGGCAAAAAGTGGGGCTGGTGTTTCAAGACCCGGACGATCAGTTGTTCGCCGCGACAGTGGCACAGGACGTTTCTTTTGGCCCGATCAACCTGGGCTTGCCGAATGATGAAGTCCGTCATCGAGTGCAGGAATCCCTCAAAGCGCTGGATATCTCGGACCTGGCCCAGCGGCCCACGCACATGCTGAGCTTTGGCCAGAAGAAGCTCGCGGCTATTGCCGGCGTACTGGCGATGCGCCCAAGCGTCATGGTTCTTGATGAGCCGACTTCCGGACTGGACTTCCACGCGGCGGGCCAGTTCCTTGAAACCATCGACCGCTTGCATCGAATGGGGACCACGCTGGTTCTGGCCACGCATGACATTGATTTGGCCTATGCGTGGGCGGATGAAGTGGCACTGCTTCGAGAGGGAAGCGTGGCCCGTCAGGGCATTCCACGTGAAGTCCTGCGGGACAGGGACCTGCTCGCCCAGTGCCACCTGCGGATGCCCTGGGCGCTGGAGGTGGCTCTTGGCCTTCAGCAATGGGCCGGCGCTGTGGAACCTGTTGTCTTGCCAAGGACGCAATCGGAACTATTGTCATTCTGCCAACGACTGAACCGTCGCGATTAAGGAGTAATTCACATGCCCATGGAAGCGGCAACATTGGAACGTGCATACGTCCAGGTCTATACCGGCAACGGAAAGGGCAAGACGACAGCCGCCCTTGGTCTGGCTCTCCGCGCGGCCGGGGCGGGAATGAGGGTGTATTTCGCGCAGTTCATCAAACACGGCCGGTTCAACGAGATGGTGGCCCTGGAACGCTATGCGGATCGGGTCACGGTCAGGCAATTCGGTCGAGGTCGCTTCATTCAAGGAGACGCAACGGACTCCGACCTTGCCGCCGCCCGCCAGGGGCTTGCGGAAATTCGAATGGCCGTTGGGTCCGGCGACTACAGGGTCGTGGTCCTGGACGAAGCGAACGTGGCGATGCAGTGTGGCCTGCTCTGTGTGCAGGACATCCTGGCGTTGGTCGCCGAGGCGCATCCGGGCGTTGAATTGGTGATTACGGGACGAGATGCACCGGTCGAACTGATCGAGCGAGCCGACCTCGTGACGGAGATGAAAGAGGTCAAGCATTACTATCACAGTGGCGTCATGGCTCGCGAAGGAATTGAGAAGTGACTCTACGCAGGAGAACGATGAAGACATAACCGCCGGAAAATAAGAGAGGCGCCGACGATGATACCGTCGACGCCCCTGCAGGAGAAACTGGTCAGCCTCTCCACGCAAACGTGATTCTAACGCCATTGCGGCGTCGGGACAATCACCACTTTGCGCGGACTCCTTCAGTCGGCACCCTCATTGATTCACACGAGGGCTCGGGCCATCTCGGCACCTCTCCCCTTTACCTCACGGCGACGGAAGGAGGTGTGCGCATGATCTGGACTGCTTGACGGACATTGGATGGGCAGCCAAGCGACTTGTAGTGGTCTGGCCGCTCAAGAATGTGGTTTGCGACAAAAAAGTTGATGCAACCTTTGAAAGGAATGATGAAATGAAACGGTTTCTCTGTTTTGCGGTCATTCTCGGCCTAGCGTGCAATGCCTGGGCGGGAGTGGTTAATTTCGATGATCTGGCTCTTGGCCCCAACAGCTATTGGAACGGCAGCGACTACAGCGGCGGTTTCACCAGCGGCGGGGTGACGTTCGCGAACAGCTTCGTGGACTGGGGCGGCGGATACACGTCCTGGAGCGGGTTTGCCTACTCCAACGTGAACGACACGACCACCCCTGGGGTGGGCAATCAATATGCCGCGTATCCCGGCACCGCTCCAGGCGGTGGAGGAATTTACGCGGTTGGCTACGTTAGTCTCGACTGGATGACCAACGCCCCGATTCCCATCGTGGCCACTTTGCAGACGCCCTCGGCTCTGGGAACCGTTGCCATCACCAACACGACCTGTGCCGCCCTTTCCATTTTGAACGGTGACAGCTTCGCCAAGAAGTTCGGCGGACCCACCGGCAATGATCCCGACTGGTTCCTGCTGACGATCATAGGCGAAGACGCCGCCGGGAACCAAACGGGCAGCGTCAACTTCTATCTGGCCGACTACCGCTCCGTCAACAAGTACATCGTGGACACCTGGCAGACCGTGGATTTGAGTTCTCTGGGCACGGTCAAGACGCTGGAGTTCACGCTGTCCTCCAGCGACAACGGGCAGTTCGGCATGAACACACCAGCTTATTTCGCTCTGGACGACCTGACGGTCGTTCCAGAACCCGGAACGATCACTCTATTGGTTCTTGGCGCGACGGCGATCCTTCGCCGTCGCAGAATGTGAGGCAACCATGCAAAACTCAATGATGGCAGTAGTAGTGTTCGTGATTGTCGTCGCTGGCTCGGCAGTTCTGGCGGGGCCGTACCCACCGGCGGGCGGACAAACTGGTTCAACGGCCTTCTCCGTGACCGATTCCCGGTTCGTCGAGTGGGCCGCAAGCGCAACCATTGTGCGCGGTCTGCGGGAAATCGACAATCCCTCGGGCGGTTATGCCTACTACGGCGGTGTCAACGGGACGCCCGCCAACACCGCACCCATCGGGATGCCGACCCAACCGCAGACGTCCGCTGATTCCGTTAGCCTCGGACAGGGCGGAACGGCAACACTGACCTTCTCCGTCCCAATCTCGCACAGCGTCGGGGCGGACGGCAATCCCTACGATTTCGCAGTGTTCGGCAACGGGTTTTCCTCGGGCAGCCTGGAATGGTGCAAGCCCGCCTTCGTTGAGGTCAGTTCCGACGGCCTGAACTTCTTCCGGTTTCCGTCGGTCTCGCTGACGCCGGCCGGGACGCAACTGGGCAGCTACGGCGAGGTCGATCCCACCAACCTGTACGACCTCGCCGGGAAAGACCCCGTCGGATACGGCACCGGCTTTAACCTGGGCGAACTGGCCGGGGTCTCGCCGCTGCTGAACATCTACGACGTGACTCAGGTGCGCCTGGTCGATTGTGTGGACGACATCAATCCGCTCTACGCCACCCACGATTCGCAGGGAAACATCATTAACGGCCCCTGGCCCGCCAACTCCGTCGCTGGGTCGGAGGGTTTCAACCTGGCGGGCGTGGGCGTGCTGCACGAAGCACCCGAGCCTGCCTCTGCGAGTTTGTTGATGCTGGGTGCGATGGCCCTCTTGAGGAAGCGACGCCATTAAGACCGCTGGCGGACAATTCGGTAAAGCAGCTTTCACGTTGATCGAACTGATGGTGGTCGTGTCGATCATCGTGCTGCTGGGGTCGATGCTCGCGCCATCCCTGCTTCGCGCCAGGCAGATCACCCTGCGAGTGATGTGTGGATCGAATATCCGCGGGCTGGCGGAGTCCAATATGCTCTACGCCCAGTCCAACGACGAGCACTATGTCCTTGCCGCCGCTGACATCTTCAACGATCTGGGCGACGGCAGGGGCGGCCACTACCGCTGGCACGGTTCGCGGGATGCAGCCAACCAACCATTTGACCCTGCCTGTGGACCGCTGGTGCCCTATATCGGAAATGGCGGGCAGCTCAAGGTCTGCCCCTCCTTCGACACCAGCGTCATACCCTCTGGTTATGACTTCGAGGCAGGTTGCGGGGGGTATGGATATAACGAGCAATATATCGGCGGACGGTGCGATCTGTACGGTTACGGCCCGCAGGCCGCCGCAAACAGCACCAGGATGAGCAACGTCACTCAGGCCTCCCAAACCGTAATGTTCACCGACGCCGGAATGGCCCAGGCCGTCGGGGCGGGCAGCGTCATCGTCGAGTATTCGTTCTGCGAAGCGCCTTTCTGGCAAATGTCGCCCGGATCGCCCAGCACGTCTCCCACTTGGCCGTCAATCCACTTCCGGCACCTGAATACCGCCTGTGTCGCCTGGGTGGATGAGCATGTCACCTACGAACGGTTGTCCTTCTCTAATGACTCCTACAACCTTACAGCCAACCAAGTCCAGGCGCTCGGACTTGGTTGGTTCGGGCCGCAATCAAATGACTGGTTTGACTTGAAGTAGAATCCGGCGGGACGCGGCTTCCGCATCCCTGCCGTGCCAGAATCTCGCGATGTTTATCCTGACCATCGGCCACTGGCTGACAATCCAGGCTACCCGGGTGATCCGACTCTGAAAAATATCAAAAAACTTTTGGTGTGGCTATGGATTTGCGATAGGGTTAGAGTAATAATTATTCTTAAATAGTAATACTGGTCTCTCCGCTATTTGAAAGGTTGATGCCCATGCATATTCCTGACGGTTTCCTGGATGGCAAGGTCGCTGTGGCGATGGGTGTGGTGGCCGCTGGGGGACTGGGTGTGGCGCTTCGCAATGCGCGTCTGCACTTCCCGCCGCGACGTATTCCGCTCCTGGGCCTGGCGGCGGCGTTCGTGTTCGCGGTCCAGATGCTCAATTTCCCGGTGGCGGGCGGAACCTCGGCCCACGTGGTCGGCTCCGTGCTGGTGGCCGTCCTGCTGGGCCCCAGCGCCGCCGTCATCGTTCTTACTTCCGTGCTGGTCGTGCAATGCATGGTGTTTGCGGATGGCGGGATTACCGCGTTGGGGGCGAACATCTTCAACATGGGCATGATCGGCGCCGTTCTGGGATGGGGGATCTATTATACGGTCAGCCGCATGGTCAAAGGGCTGTTTGGGCGCGTGCTGGCCGCCTCGTTCGCCGCCTGGATCAGCACGGTCCTGGCCGCCATTGTCTGCGCGGCAGAACTAGCCGCCTCCGGCACTGTTCGCTGGTCAGTGTGCTTTCCCGCGATGGCGGGCGTACACGTGATCGTCGGCCTTGGCGAAGGGATCGCCACGGCCCTGGTGCTGGTGGCCATTGCCCGAACGCGACCGGAACTGCTTGAACCGACAGTTCAGGCGGCGCCGGCGCGGCCGTACGGCACGATCGTCGCCTATGGTGCGGTGATCGCGCTGGGGCTGGCGTTTTTCATCTCGCCGCTGCTGGAATTGCCCAACATGCCGGACAGTCTGGATAAAATGAAGGATGAACTTGGCATCAGTGGAGGGCCCGGCTGGATGCCGATCCCGGATTACACAATGCCGGGCATCCCCTGGCATTGGCTCGCCATATCCATCGCCGGCGTGGTCGGCACGATCGTCGTGTTCGGTCTGGCTTGGCTGCTGGCAC